>QQXM01000034.1 GCA_014610835.1 Erysipelotrichaceae bacterium 7770_A6 | reverse complement strand
TAAATTATGGCGATTTTCTTTTGACTAAAATTGGCTGTTTCCGACTGACACTTTTTGGTGATTTTCTCCTGACCCTAACAAGGAAGAATGTCGTGGAAACATTGTCCAAAGAATATAAATAGTTTGATTGGATATAGAACAACTCGGTCAATGAAAAGTATGGATACATGGAAATTTGCTCATGAATATTGCGGAAAACTTTGGTGGAAACTAGGATGGCTAATAATGATACTAACTGCTTTGATGTATATTCCATTATACCAAAGCAATGATAACATGATTGGAATTGCAGGGGTTGTTCTTATAACAATTCAGTGTACTGTTTTGATCATATCAATTTATCCGACAGAGAAAGCTCTAAAAGAACATTTCAATGATGACGGAACACGAAAATAACTATCAATTTATCAAAAAATGAAATCACACGTGAAATGATCTCTTCTCGTTTGAATTAGCGTCTCAGATAGGAGTCGAACCTACGACTTTTCGCTCAGGAGCTGACCCTGTATTTTGTCCGCTTGATATCGTGAAGTGTTAATTGTACCGTAAATACGGCATTTTTAGCACTTTTTTGATTCTTCATTTTTGTCCGTTTTGTGCTAATAAATGGGTTCGAATGATGGTTCGGATGACGTCATCCGAACCCCTCTAATTAGCAAAATATTAGCAAAAAAGTTCGGATACGCATAGGTCATCCGAACACTTTTCCACCATTTTTGGGAGCGTTTGACGTGCATTCGAACCCTACGGCACGGAGCCTGAAAAAATTTGGAGCCCCCGACAGCATCCGAACCGTTCGGATGCTCTTTTGGATACCTACTTTGCCTAAAATACACTCTTCTGTAGTCTAAAACATAGGTTATGGAAAGAAAATTATTACAATTTTGATGAATAAAGCTTACTATGCTATAGTTTCTTTAAAGAAACTCTTTATTAAAATCATTCAAATATAAAAAGATTGGAGAAAACATGAACAATGAAATTATTAAATTTGTAAATGGTGATTTACAGCTGGATGTTACAGTATCACCAGATAATGAAACAGTATGGTTAAATCGTAATCAACTTGCACAATTATTTGACAGAGACGTTAAAACCATTGGTAAACATATTAACAATGCTTTAAAAGAAGAATTAGATGATTCAACTGTCGCAAAATTTGCGACAGTTCAAACTGAAGGAAACAGAAAAATATAAAGATCTATTGAATACTATAATTTGGATATGATTATTTCCGTGGGATATCGTGTGAAATCTCAAAATGGTGTTATCTTTCGAAAATGGGCCACTTCTATATTAAAAGACTACATGATGAAGGGATATGCAATAAATGAAAAAAGGATTGAGGTACTAAATAAAACTGTTTCAATTCAATCCAGAATGTTAGCTTCTACTTTAGGTATTGAGGAAAAAGAAGTTTTGAATGTCATTGAAGCCTATTCAAATGCACTATCATTACTTGATGATTATGATCATGGGTGTATTTCTAAACCAAAAGGTAAAGACTCTATTTACCAATTAACCTATGAAGAGTGCAGAACTCTTATTGATTCTATGAAATATGGTGGATTTTCTGATGTATTTGGTGTTGAAAAAGAACCAGGCAAATTGAATGGAATTATTGCAGCTGTATATCAAAATGTATTTGGACAAGAAATCTATCCAAGCATTGAAGAAAAGGCAGCTAATCTACTGTACTTTCTAGTCAAAGATCATCCTTTTGTAGATGGATGCAAACGAATTGGCGCTTCTATTTTTCTTGAATTTTTGAATAAGAATCAACATTTAATCATTGACGGAAAACAAATCATTTCAGATAGCGCCTTAGTTGCTATTACATTAATGATCGCCGAATCTAGACCAGAGGAAAAAGAAACAATGGTCAAGCTAGTTATGAATTTCTTAAAAGCCTAATCTATGTCCTTATTCCCTGCTCCTTTTACATAGCCAACAAATGATTGGTTGTGGGAAAGGAGTTTTTTTATGCGTAAATGTAAAGTAATCGCAGTCACAAACCAAAAAGGTGGGGTTGGTAAAACAACGACTACTGAGAATGTGGCCATTGGATTAGTACGACAGGGATTTGATGTATTGATTGTTGATTTTGATCCCCAGGGTGATCTGACAAGTTGCTTAGGTTGGAAAAACAATGATGCTTTAGAACATTCTGTATCTTCTATGCTGGACGATTATATAAATGACAATGACATTGATTATGATTCTTTGATTTTGCATCACGAAGAAGATGTAGATCTGATTCCGGCAAACATTGAATTGGCCGATTTTGAAATGCGTTTAGTCAGTGTCATTAACCGAGAACAGACATTAAGTAATTGTATTGAACCATTAAGAGATAAATACGATTACATCTTTATTGATTGTCCACCTTCTCTTGGTATGCTTACCGTCAATGCGTTATCTGCTGCAGATGAAGTACTAATACCAGTACAAACTCAGTATTTACCAGCTAAAGGAATGACGAAATTGTTACAGACAGTGAATAAAGTGCAGCGTAAGATCAATAGTAATCTTAAAATTACTGGCATTGTTATGACGCTTGCTGATCTAAACACCAACATTACCAAAAGCACGATTGATACGATACGAGAAAGCTTTGGAAAGAACATCCGTGTATTTGATACGATCATTCCAAAAGCTACGAAAGCCAGTGAAGCATCTATTTCCGGTAAAAGTATCTATGCATATGCCAAAGATTCAAAAGTGGCTGTTGCTTATGATAATCTGACAAAAGAATTGATAAAAAATCCAAAAGTAAAACATAAAGATGAAATGAGTCTTTAGGAGAATTGAAATGAAAAACAATCATGTGGAATTATTTGGAACTTTGACAAGAGATATTGAAGTATCCAAGAATGGAAAAGGAAATAATTTTGTAAAGTTCTCTTTAGCTTGTTTAAGAGATGGAAAGAAACCATGGACAGATTATATTAACTGTATTGCCTTTGGTGATATGGCAAATGATATCTGTAAGCATGGTGATAAAGATACAGGATTTTGTATTGTTGGAAATCTTCGTACAAGCTCTTATGAAAAAGATGGTAAAAAACAGTATTCAACCAATGTCGTTGTTGAGTCTTTTGAATTGTTAAATGACTAGAATTAAACGATGTCCCTATTGTCATGGTGCAGCACATTTGTTGATTGACTGAGACAGTAAACGAATCAATGGCTATTATGGTCAATATGTTACATGTACTTTGTGTTCTGCCAAGGCACAGACTAGACAAACTTCTGATCAAGCTATTGATGAATGGAACAATCAAGCAATGAAAAACACGATACAACTTACTCTATTTTAAAGGAGGTGGCACATTTGCCAAAACTAGATTTAGGATTGCCTAGCTATGATTCCCTTTTTTCTACGGAAGAAGAAAGACAAGAAGCTAATAGCGAAAAAGTAATGGCGATTCCTATAGATAAGATTACAGATTTTAAAGAACATCCCTTCCATGTCACGATGGATGAGGATATGGCAAAGCTTATTGATTCGATTAAAGAAAACGATATGCTGATGCCTGCATTAGTTCGTCCCAAAAAAGATGGAACGTATGAAATGATTTCCGGTCACAGGCGTAAATTTGCCTTGTCACAGCTAGGAAAAAAGGAAATGAATGTAATTATCCGTGATTTGGATGATGACCAGGCAACAATCTTAATGGTCGACTCCAATATTCAACGAGAAAACATTTATCCTAGCGAACGTGGTTATGCCTACAAAATGCGATTGGAAGCCATGAAACATCAAGGAAAACGAATTGAAGAAATACCAGATGATGAATTAGGAATTGAATATAAGACAACTTCGGGTCAAATTGGCCCGAAGTCAGATGAAGAAAATCGTTCTGATTATGCATTGGCTGAGCAAGTTGGAATTAGCAGGAAACAAATTCAACGATTTATTCGCTTAACCTATCTGATTGAACCATTACAGGAAATGGTAGATGGACGACATGAAAATGAAATCAAGATTGCATTTAATCCGGCTGTTGAACTTTCATATTTAACAGAATCCGAACAGTATGATTTAGCCAATGCGATTGTTGAAAATCAAAGGACACCGTCACTTGCTCAATGTCAGGAATTCAAGCGGTTGAGTCATGATGGCAAGCTAACTACAGAATTCATTGAAGATACTTTATCGGAAGAAAAACCAAATCAAAGAGAAAAGTTATCTTTTCAAATGAAGGAAATCGATAAATATTTTCCCAAGGACTTCACACCAGGCAAGAAAAAGGATCTTATGATTCACTTGCTAGAAAACTGGGCAAAGAAAAGATCACGAGAACAAGAACGGTAGTTGAATGTGCAACTGCTTTTTTTCTACTTGTGATTGTTTCCAAACTGTTGGAGGGGCAGTTTGTCTTTGCATCAGGACGTGTGACTGTGACCTCCCCTAAAACCCCTCCTACCTACCGAAAGAATCTTTATTACCTACCGAAAAAGAAAAAATGTTGTTATTGAGTAAGTAGTAGAAATATTTGTATCTAGGTAATTATTTAGAAGAACTTGTATTTTAAAGATAGTAGAAATTATCAGTGAATATAATTGGAGGTTAAGTCAATGAAGACAAAGTTAATTGCGTTCTGTGTTTCAAGTGTACTTATTGGTACTGGAATTGTTTTCAACATGAACCAGGATGTATCTGTTCCAACAGTGGAAAAGTTTATGGAAGATACTTCTTTAAGTGTTAGTAAACATGAAGCTATAGTTAGTGAACATGAAAATGTTGGCAAAGATGAGAAAACAGGCGCTGGAGATACAATGAAGAAACCTGAATCCAAGGAAGAAAAACAGAAAGAAAAAGTTACGGGCAAAAGTGAATTCAAAACAACAAGTGTTTCTTCGGAAGGTAAAAGGCAAAATTCCAAGAAAGAAAGTTCTACTAAGAGTTCTTCTGGTTCAGACCAAAAATCTTCAACTTCAAACAGTTCCAATACATCAGATAAATCAAAAAAAGATGTTGTAAGTCAACCTATTGAAAAGCCTACTGAATCCAAACAAGAACCTGTAGTAGAATCTACACCTACTCCAGAACTAGCAAGGCCATGTTATGCTTGTCCTGGTGGAGTCAATCCAGATGTAAGTTGTGATGTGATTATGGATACGAACTTTTACTATGCAACTTATAGTTCACAGGCTGAAGCAGAGGTGGGCGGAATGTATTACCTGGATGAAGTAATGTACATCGGTGATATTGAAATTACAAACTATTCTGTTCAACCAGTATATCGAAATGATCACAGCATTGCTTATTATGGATTAAATCTTTGGAGCAATGGAAGTTTGATTCAATAAAAAAGGTTTATAAGAAAACTCATTTAAATTGTATCTTATTAGTAAAAATGATATATTATAAATGAAGAGTCGGTATGGAGACTATAAACCCATACCATTGGTCGGAACAAAGACCTAAAACTTGTTCCAGTGCAGAGAAAACTGCTAAACATCTTAAAAGGCGAGCAATCGCCTTTTAATTTTAGAAAGAGAGAATTGTATGAATAATATTTCATTTAAACAAAGGGTATGTCAATCAATAATTGATCAATCAAAAATATATAAAAAAATCTTTATTGATCGGCAATACCTAATTTGTTCGAAATGTTTTACGAATCGCAAATACTATATTTTAGTTGCAAACAAGGATAACTACTTGCATTTAGTAGGCGTTCATACAACTCTAACTCCTTCTGAATTTTTTGAAAAATGTTTTAATGATACTCTTACTGAAAATGATTTTGATTTTTCAAAAAAGAATCAAAGTGAAAAAAGTGTAAAAGGTTCGGTTAGAAGAAAAATATCAGCTTTAGAAAACATAAATAATTTTTTTGCACAAGAGCTATATATCGAAGAAGGGTTTCGCAAAAATAAAGTCAGTTGTGTAATTGCTACATCGGACAATAAAATAACAATTGGTTTTTCTGAAGGAATTTATTCAAGACCCAAAACACTTCTTAAAGGTAATATGCTTAATATGAGTACCAATCAAATTGACTTAATACTATCTAAAGAAAAAAAGGATAAAACATTTAATAAAATAGAATATGGAAATGAGCAAATATTATCTTATTATCATAAAGATATTTATCACTTGATATCAAAAAACTTAATCTAAATGAAATACATTATTTTAGCGAGGAAAAATTCTCGCTTTTTTGTTGCAACAACCTAAATGAAAGGAAAAAGAAGATGAAAAATATATTAAAGAAAGGCAGCAAGTTCTTTCTTTCTGCACTAGTGATATTGAATTCATTTATGAATACAATCACGGTACATGCAGAAGAAACTACTACAGAAAATGATTTAGATACAATTACAGAATTAGGCTATCTGGAAGATGTATTTCCGGATCAAATCATAAATGAAAATGATACGATGATGACCGATACAACTTCCTGTGGGACACGATATGCCATGATTTATATCGAAAACCAGTACGGATTTGATTATATCTCACATTTATATGTTGGTGATAAAACCGTATTCTGTATTGAGCCAATGCAATTGTTTATAGCTGGTAATGATTATGTTCCAGACAGTGCCAAATGGGATGAACTAAGTGAAAGCCAACGACAAGCTATTTGGGAAATCAATTATTATGGTTATTCTTATCCAGGACATGAAAGTGAAAACTATTATGTAGCCACTCAAATCATGATCTGGCAAATCGTTACAGGCAATTGGTATCAACCGTACTATATGGATGGAACGACAACATATGATATTTCAAACGAAGTCAATGAAATCAATCGTTTAAGAAGTACTCCTCAAGGAAGACCTTCATTCAATAATCAAACAATCAAAATGGGACTAAATACTCCAGTTACTTTAACAGATTCAAAAGGAACATTAAGCAATTATTCTATTACAAGGGGAAATGGTGTTAATGCTTCTGTAAATGGAAATGATTTAACGGTATCCATCACTTCAGAAAACTATGATAAAACACTTACCTTCTCAAGAAACTTTGGGGCAAGAGACGTCAATATCATTTATGGAAGTGGAGGTTATCAGCGTGTTATTTATCTGGCAAGCAGAAGAGATCCTTCCCCTAATTTCAAATTAAATTTTGAATTGCTATATGCTGATATCGAAGTTGAAAAGCAAGATGCAGAAACTGGAACATCTACGCAAGGTGATGCAACTTTCAATGGAGCAACATTTGCCATCAAAGATTCAAGTGGAAATACTTTAGAAACAATTACGACAAATGGTTCAAAAGCTAAATCTAAAAAATATCCAGTGGGAACAACTTTGAATGTATGTGAGGTCACTTCTCCAGAAGGATATTTAACAAACAGTTCTTGTAATAGTGTTGAACTCAAATATTCAGGTAATAATACTCCTTCAACTTTTTCTACAACAATCAAAGATCAGGTTATTAAAGGTCGTATTGAAATTGCCAAGACAATCGATAAAGAGAAATATGGATTATTCCAGTCGAATGTTCAAAAGCCTGGTAAAGGATTTAAGTTTGATATTATCCTAAAATCAAGTGGCAAAGTTGTATCTACACTAACAACGGATGAAGATGGTCGAGCAATCAGTGATTATCTTCCTTATGGAACATATATCGTCAAAGAACATGAAACAACTGGCTATGATATTTTAAAACCATTTGAAGTAAAGATTGATAAAGATCAAAAGACCTATTTTTACAATATCTATAACGATACAATCAAAGCCGAATTAACCATCTATAAAACGGACAGTGAAACAGGTAAACGTATTCCTGCTGCTGGTGTTGAATTCAAAATCAAAGATGCAGATGGAAACTATGTAACTCAGACTGTGACATATCCTAAAAAATATACAACAGATGTATTTAAAACCGATGAGGATGGTTCTGTTCACTTACCTGCTCCTTTAAAATATGGAGAATATAAATTGGTTGAAATCAAAGCACCACATGGTTACGTATTAAAAGATACGGAAATTCCAATCAATGTAGATGGATCAAGTACAGAAATTTTTATGAACTTTGACAACAAAACACAAAAAGGACAGGTCTATGTTGAAAAGAGTGGTGAAATGTTGTCAGGAGCTAAAGAATCCGAAACAGATTATGGAACACTTTATTCACCAGTCTATAAAGAAAAATATCTATCTGGTGTTACGTATGAAATCACAGCACGTGAAGATATCGTTACTCCAGAAGGAACAGTATGGTTCCACAAAGGAGATGTTGTAGATACATTTACTACAGGTGATGGTGTTACAACTTCATCATTGCTTCAGTTAGGTAAATATTCTATTAAAGAAACCACAACACAGACTGGATATGTATTAGATGAAAACAGCTATAACTTTGATATTGAATATGCGGGTCAGATGATCGATGTAGTCGAAATCAAACAGTCTTATGTCAACGAAAGACAAAAGTTGGATTTACAGATCACTAAGACATTTGAAGATGAAGATAAAGAAGCCTACAAAGATGTTGTCTTTGGTGTTTATTCTAAAAAGGATATTACTGTAGATGATAAAGTCATCATTCCTGCTGATGGACTAGTTGGTACATTAACAATCGATGAAGATGGTAAAAATGTTGAACATTTAGATCTTCCTGTTGGCGAATATTACGTGAAAGAACTTGAAACAAATGTCGGATTCAAATTAGATGAAGAAGAACATGATTTTACATTCAACTATGATAAAGACACGACAAAATCAACAGTCATTGTTCCTATGGAATTACACAATGAAAAACGTCGTATTGAATTAGATGTCAACAAAGTAGATAAAGACCATCATGATCATTTCTTAAATGGAGCTATCTTTGAAGTATACGATAAAACAACTAAATCTCATGTCACAACACTTGCATCTGGTCAGTTAATGATTGTTGGTAATGATGTTAATGAAGAATATGAAATCTCTAAAGATGAAGATTTTACAAAGATTATTAAAACTGTTAAAACAGATGAAAATAAACAAATCATCTTAAATATTGATGATGGTACGTATTATTCTCGTAAAGTTGGAGATGACAAGGTTAGTAAACATGTGATCAAGGATGGCAAAGCAGTACTTTCTGATGCAATTTATGGTCATGAATATGAATTCAAAGAAATTAAAGCACCTACTTCTTATCAGTTAGCTGATAAATCCAAAGCTTACAAAGTAGAAGCAGATAAAGATACGGATACAATCATTTATTATTTTGAAAATGCACGTATCGTTGTTCCAAATACTGGGGTATAGATAGTATGAAACATAAGAAAATAAAAATTGCAGCACTTGCGATTGTTACTGCAAGCCTATTAGGTGGAATTCTATATAGTGAGTTTGGAGCAAAGAAATCTTATGATTATACAGAATACTATGTAGAATCTAAACCTAGTAAAACAGCAAAGGAAGATAAAGAGAATAAGGAAGCTTCTGAAAAGGAGCTTTCTTTATCTTTACTTAAAAAAACAAATAAAGATATTGTAGGAATTTTAGAATTTGATAATCGAGTTATTTATGAACCTGTTGTACAGGCTCCAGATAATGATTACTATGTTCGTAAAAATATCAAAAAAGAATATGCCAATGCAGGAATACCATTTGTATCTGCTGATGGAAATATCGATTCCAAAAATGTTGTAATCTATGGGCATTCCAGTAAATGGGATAGCATCATTTTTACTCCATTAATGAGTTACATTGATCAAAGCTATTATAAAGAACATCCTACATTTCGATTCATTACAGAAAATGAAACAAGAACTTATCAAATAATTGAAATCATGAATGCGGATTTAAACAACTTGAATGATTCCTTAGAATTCACGCAATCCAATTGGGATTCGGACACTGCATTCAATGCCTTTATATCTGATTCCATCAATAGAGAATTATATAAAACTGGTGTTTCAATAAACACAGATGATAAGTTAATGACTTTAGTGACTTGTGATACAAGAAATGATAACAAGAGAATTGTCATATTAGCAAAAAGAACAGACAAATTCAAAAAATCCATAAATTCATGAAATGTTAATAGTTCTATGCTATTGTTTAATTAGATAAATCGAAATTTGCTTAAGGGGTGGATTACACGAAAAAAATTATACCTTGGATATTAGCGACAGCAGTAATTATGTTGGTGTTTCCATGGCTTGCGGTTACATTCATAAAAGGTGACGGCGGCATGGCAGTTTGTTTCATTCTGTTTTTTGCAGTGAATCCTATTTATGCAATTTGTTCCGGAGCATACGCCGGCAAGAACATAAAATTATTTTGGACACTACCAATTATCACAGCGCTATTCTTTTTGCTTGGGACATGGTTGTTCTTTAGTATGGGAGAAAAAGCATTTATTTTATATGCGTTGGGATATTTGCTCTTAGGAATTGTAGCAGAGTTAATTTCCATGTTTGTAAAGAAAAAGCATTTAAGAAGTTAAACAAATTCCAGTTTGTAGAAGTAAGGAAATCGGTATTTGTGGAGGAGGAATTCTATAATGAAATTTTTTGAAAATACCCGTAAGCCACAAGGCTTCGGCGGAAAATTGATGACGAAGATGATGAATAGCGGTCACGCCAAATTATCGCAATGGGGATTCTCAAATATCTCCACGAAGTCTGATGCTGAAGTTCTGGACGTCGGCTGTGGCGGCGGAGCAAATATTGCGGTCTGGCTTGATAGATGTAAAAATGGCCACGTGACAGGATTGGATTATTCTGAGGTTAGTGTGGCAGAATCTCAAAAATTGAACGCCATCGCTATTAAACAAGGAAAATGTAATGTAGTTAAAGGAGATGTATCTGCTATACCCTTTTCTGACGCGACTTTTGATTATGTTTCTGCCTTCGAAACAGTTTACTTTTGGCCAGGATTAGTAAAATGCTTTTCCGAGGTCAACCGTGTGCTGAAAAGCGAAGGCATATTCCTGATTTGTAACGAGAGTGACGGAACGAATGCCGCAGATGAAAAATGGACAAAGATGATCAATGGTATGAAGATTTACACATCTAAACAACTTGTTGCCGCTTTGAAAGAAGCGGGTTTTACAGAGATCAAAACGTATTCAAATGCAAAAAATCATTGGATAAGTATTGTTGCAACGAAATAGCCAAATTCCAATTTATAAAGCATTACCTTTTGGGTAGTGCTTTTCTTTTACCCCTATTTTAGAAAGGATGGTAACATGAATGACAAATTATAAATCTTCGGATGAGAAAACTAAACAAGCCTTTGAAATGATCGAACAAGGTGTAAAGGATGTGTATTCTTCTGATTCTTTTAAACAATATTTATCTTGTTTAAGCAGATTCCACAATTATTCATTGAACAATACTTTACTGATACTAGCTCAAAAGCCGGATGCAAGTTTAGTTGCTGGTTATCGTTCCTGGCAAACAAACTTTAATCGACATGTGGATAAAGGTGAAAAAGGATTGATGATCCTTGCTCCTGTAACTTATAAAGAAGACAGGTTGATGAATAAATTAGATGAAAATGGAACTATTGAATTGGATGAATCTGGTTTACCTATCCAAGTACAACGACAAGTGAATGTTACTCGTTTTAAAACAACAACTGTATTTGATATATCGCAAACTTCAGGAGATCCTCTGCCCTCTCTGATTCATGATTTAACTGGATCAAATAATGAAATCAAAGCGATGATTCAAGCAATTCAGTCAGTATGTACAATTCCTATTGAATTTAAAACAGAAACCGAAGATTTGAATTTTATGACAGGAGCTAAGGGATATTATTCTCCAAAAGAAGATAAGATCGTTATTAATAAAGATTTGGAAGATTTGCAAATCGCCAAAACATTAATTCATGAGTATGCTCATAGCATACTTCATAAACAAACAGATAAAAATCAAAGCCAGCGAGAAATTGAAGCCGAATCGTTGGCTTTTGTGTTATGTGATCATTTTGGATTGAATACTTCTGAATATTCCTTTGGTTATATTGCCAGCTATGCTGAAAAAGATTTTGATGAATTGAAATCCATCTTAAACAATATTCAAAGTACGGCTCATGAAATGATTGAACAACTAGAACCTGTATTTAAGGAGAAACTGCATATGATAGAAATGAAAAACAAATATATAGCACCATTAGAAATGGAACAGATGAATCATGATATTGTGATTCAGGTTTCTTCTTTAATGGAACCATATAAAGATGCACTAAATGATCCAAATATATCTACTTCGGATATTCATGAAATGGTGGATCAACAAATCTATGACGTGATTAACAGTAAGCCTGCATATTCTGATCAGGCTTTTTTGTTTGGAAACAATCAGGACTATTATCAAACCCTTCGGACAGTATGTTTTGAAGCATTCACCAATCCCAATTTTGATTTAAGTAAGAACTGGTTTATTGAAAATTCCATTGAACATAGAAACTATGAATTATTTGAACAAATTGCACAACCGTTACTGACCAAAGATGCTTATTACATCAAATATACAACACCTGGATTTATGGATCTGAATGTTGAAATCATTGAAGATGATCGATTGGTTATGGCTCATAACTATGAATTGAATGGTGATCTAATGGCTGATCCAGATATTGAATTTACAGTGGATAAAGATAACAGACTGCTCTACCCTCAATCTTATCAACAGGATAATCTTCAATTTTATGAGCGAGTGGATGGGGATTCGTTTCGTGCTAATGAACTCAATCGATTTATGAATCAGTGGATTCACAATATCCAGGAACAAAAATACAAAGTCGAAACGGTTTATACAGATGAATTCGAATTATCCACAAAAGAAAATCCAAGTGGTGTACGTAAGTTTTGTAAAGAACATGGAATCGCAAAAATGGCACCAAAAAGCAAGGAGTTGGAAAGATGAGTCAACGATTTATACGAAAAGACGTTCTAGAAAAAGTAAGAACCTTATCTGCTTTTGATTATTTAAGAAACTATGCTCCAGACCTGTTAGTAAAAAATGGGAGAACAGATTATTATCATCGAGATCATGATTCCTTACATTTTTCCAATGGAAAATGGTATTGGTGGTCACAAGGAAAAGGCGGAACTTCTGCATTAGATTATTTAATTATTGTGGAAGGTTATGAATTTAAAGATGCCTGTAACTATCTATCTGATTTAATGAATGTGAGTGCACCGGTTACGACTTATTATCATCCAAAACCAACAAAGCCATTTGAATTACCTGTCAAAGATAAAAACAATGATTTAGTGATTCATTATTTATGTGAAGTACGAAAAATTGATAAAGGAATTGTAGAAGATTTCATATCCAAAGGACTGATTTATCAATCTGCTAACTTCAAGAATACAGTGTTTGTTGGATATGATAAAGATAAACCAGCGTATGCGTTTAAGCGAAGCATCTTTAAAAATTTCAAATTGGATCATGCTGGAAGTAATAAGGCGTTTAGTTTCAATTACACAAATACAAACAGTAATGAACTTCACGTATTTGAAGCAGCGATTGATTTATTATCCTATATGACTCTTTTAAAAATGGATGAAATGGATTATACCGAATTTAATTATCTGTCTCTTGCCGGAGCCAGTGATAAGATAGCGGGTAAATCTGAAGCCGATATTCCCATTGCCTTAAAAGCCTATCTAGAAAGAAATCCAAATATCAAAATAATTATTTTTCATCTAGATAATGATAAAGTTGGTATTGGTGCGACATCTAAAATCATTTCTGTTTTGAATTCAAAATATCAATGTATAGATGAGCATCCAACTTCTTACAAAGATGTAAACGATGAATTAATTGATAAGGCGAATCAGAATTAATTGATAAGGCGAATCATATATAATTGAATTTTTGTATACTTTAAAGTATACTACTTATAAGTATACAAATAACCAGTTAGGAGGGAATCAATCATGTATGGTAGAAAAGAAGAAATGAATCATCTAAAAGAATTGTATGATAGTAATAGATTTGAATTTTTAGTGATGTATGGTCGTAGACGTGTTGGCAAAACGACCATTCTTCAGGAATTTGCTGAAAACACGAATTCTATATTCTTCCCTGCTCGTGAGAAAAATGACGCACTAAACTTGGAAGATTTTTCTAAAATGATTCAATATCATTTTGATAAAAATTTTATTGCTTCCTTTCAAAGCTGGGAAGATGCATTGAATTATATTGGTGCAAAAGTTGAACAAAGAACTGCCGTTATTATTGATGAATTTCCATATATCATTGAAGAAAATCCTTCTATAAAATCAATTTTGCAACATACAATTGATCATAATTGGAAAAACAAAAATATTTTCCTAATTCTTTGTGGATCTTCTGTAAGTATTATGGAAAGTGATGTTATGGGCAGAAAAAGCCCATTGCACGACAGGCAAACTTCTTCTTTAGAAATTAAGCCTTTTGATTATTTAGAGAGTAGTGCATTTTTTCCAAATTACAGCAATGAAGATAAATTATTGGCTTATGGTATTCTTGGTGGGATTCCAAGATATTTGGAAGCATTTGATTCCAAACTTTCCATAGAAAGAAATATTGCTGAGAAAATCATTCGTAATGGTGCGTATCTACATGAAGAACCAGATAATCTTTTAAAGGCAGAATTAAGAGAAACAAATGTTTATAGCAGTATTTTGTCAGCTATTGCCAATGGCAGAAATAAAATCATTGATATTGCCAACTTCATTCATGAAGATCGTACAAAAGTTGCTAAGTATATGATTACTTTACAAACACTTCGATTGATTGAAAAAAGAATTCCGTGTGGAGAACCTGAAACAAGTAAAAAATCAATATATGTTATTAAAGACAATTTCTTTAAATTCTGGTTTAGATATGAATTCACAAATAATTCCTATTATGCAATGCTTGGAGCTAAAGGTGCTTCCAAAGAAATTATGAAAGATATCAGTAATCTGATGGGTGATGCTTTTGAAGATATTTGTAAAGAATACATCATTCGACTAGCTAAACAAAGAAAACTTCCATTTATTCCCTATCATTTAGGAAAATGGTGGGGTGCAAATCCTGCAATTAAGGCACAGGATGATGTTGATTTACTAGCTATTGATCGTACAGGCACAAAAGCCATCTTTATAGAATGCAAATTCACTTCTCAACCAATGCCTTATGATGAATATGAAGATTTAATGACAGCTACAAAAGCTTTTCCAAATATAGAAGAAAAACAATTATGGTTCATCAGTAAATCTGGTTATACAAAATCTGTAATCGAACAGGCAAAGAAAGATCAAGCAACTTTATTAACGGTTGATGATTTATTTGACTTTTGATACACTTTATTTAGTAATTTGAGCTGGTCGAAAGACCCGGGTCCACACATTGGCGGGTAAGACACTCGCCTTTTGTATTTTTAGATAAGGATGATATATATGAAACCAAATAGGCTTAAACAACTATCAGAAAAAGAATTTCTTGAACGATTAGAAAAATCAAGAAAGCAATCTAAAGATGGAAAAGGAAAAGATGCAGATACCGCAATAAAAGAAATCCGAAAAAAATATAATTTGTGATTTTTATTAAGGGAAAGTAGACGCTTTCTCTTTTTTGTTATTCAAATTTAAGAAAGTGAAGGTGATGTAATTTGAATAAGCAATTTGATTTATTTCAGAAAATGAAGATCAAAGAAGTCTGTGAAAATATTAGTCGTATGACCTATGCCTATATTAATCCGGACACAAAACAACCTACTGTTGTTCCATCAAAACATTATAAGGATATTCTAGATCAGCCTGTAGAAGTTTTAGTTAATGATCAGGTGAAGAAGCAGTTCTTAAATATCATGTTTAAACAAATGAAAGCTTTAAAGGATGAAGAACCCATTCTGTTCAATGAAACATTGTTGTTGATGGATTTAAACAAAACACCAGATAATTTAGAGCTGAATGAAGAAGCTGCATTAAAGATTACAGCTACAGAACTTGTAGAAAATGAAAAAACACAAAAGAAGAAATTTCACCTTGTGGATAATGAATATTTAAATGCCTATGAATCCACAAAGAATGATTCAGAATTGATGGCTCAACTCTTTGGCAAGCAACAAAATGAACGAGTATATTCTATTGAACTTAATGAAATAGATATGGAAAAACCAAAGTCAAAAGGAGGAAAGAACAATGACTTACAACACTAGAATTTATAATTACGCAAACTTACATTCAGAAGATAAACAAATCGTACAGGCGCAATTACTCATGTTGGAATCTGTAGAAGATACCATTACAAATTACACATACGCAAAAGAAACTTCTACAAATACTTTAGAAACAATTTCCTTTGAAGAAGGAATCCATGCATTAGAAGAAGCAAAACAAAATATGTATAACGATATTGTTGAATATATGATTTTTGCGATTGATAGCTATGAAAATGAAGTATATGAATTAGATACAGATGATCCATTCTATGGATTGTATGTAGAAATGGAAGACTTAGAAAATGAATAATGTAGAAACAATTGAATTCAGTACAGCGAATCTAGAAAGATTGGCTTTTTATTTTAAGAATTTGAAGATGGAGGTTAGTGGAAAATGGTACACAACGACAAAGTTTTAGAGGATGTAAATGCTCTGCTTGATTATAATGCCGTTAAAGATTATTTATTTATGACAGTCATTAATGCAGAAGAACATAAAAGTGATTTAACCACTATGCCTCACACCATTATTGGAGATCTTGCGATTGTTTATAAGGTCATGATCAAAACTACGGATGAACGTTTTTGTGCAGCCAAGGTTACAAATCAACTGATGGATGCCTATGGAATCGATGTAAATAAACTTCATAATGATGCACTTATCTCATCTCCAAACATGATGAAGCCTGAAATTCTTCCACTAGAAACCATGTTGATGGGAATTCCAAAAGATATAGCCTTAGAAGAAAAAGAACATCAACTTGTTGTTTTGACAAATGAACACAAGACAGATGGTGCAGCCACAATGTTCTATGCAGGGGTTTTAAATGATTTGGCTGAAAAATTAGAACATAACTTATATATTATTCCATCATCAACAGATGAGTGTATTGCATTATGTGATTCGCCATCTTTAAATATTGATCATGTCAAAGAAATGCTTCTTTCAGTTAACAAATCAGAGATGGTCGATCCTGATAAAAAGCTATCTGATCATTTGTATCATTACGATAAAGACGAACACATTTTAGAAAAAGCAGATGACTATGAAAAGCGAATCAATAAACATAAATATTCGCAATTGCTTCATTAGAGATTGGGGATTTCAAAATGATAAAATACGAAGATATCATTAAAAGAATTGCCAATATCGAAAAGAAAAAAATCAAAAATGAAGAACGAATCAAAGCACTTTCGGATGAAAACAATATTCTAACTGCGAATCTAAAATTATTGAATCAAAAGAAGGAAATGCTAGAAAAAATGGATCAAGATCTTGCAGATTTGATTTCGGACAAGAAAAAGACTGTAGCCAATTAATGTCTACAGTTGTAACAAGCAACGTCTTTTGGGGACAAAAGACAAGTATTTAGGGAATATCCCTAAGACCCTGAGCTATCACAATTTGTTGATAGCTCTTTTAAAATTGGAGGTACATGAAAATGTTTAATAGTATAACACTATGTTTTATCAGTTTCCTTGGTGGTGGAATGATTGGAATGGGTACAGTTTTATTTGTTCAGGGTGCTTTCTACAATGAAAACAAAATCGAAGAAAAAAGAAATCAAAGTCAGATTAACGAATAATGACTTGGATCATCTTAACAATCTGGTTAAAGAATCAAATCTATCTCGAGAATCTTATCTTCGAATGTGTATAAACGGTTTACTCCCTAGACCTGCACCTTCTAAAGAATTAATCGAAGTAATCGAAATTTTAAGAGAGATTGCTGAAAACATGAATCAAATTGCGATATCTGTTTATACACAAAATGCAATGAATAAATCCTTTTACATGGAAAATTATGAAAAGCTGCAAGATCAAATTAATGAGATTATGATTTTGATTCGACAACCAATCAATATGGAGGAAATATGGCAATTACCAAAATATGGGCAGTAAAAGATGATTTGAATCGAGTTCTTAACTATATTAAAAACCCTGATAAGACAAAAGAAGAAATGAGCGATGGTTTAAAAGAAGTTTTATCCTACACTACTCAAGGCTATAAAACAAACGAAAAAGAGTTTATTACCGGAATCAATTGTGAACCTCGTACGGCCTTAAAACAGATGATGAATACAAAGCTTTCTTACAACAAGATGGATGGTCGCCTTGCCTTTCATGCGGTGCAATCTTTTAAGCCAGGTGAAGTTACACCTGAACATTGTCATGAACTTGGTGTTCAGCTTGCCAAACAAATGTGGGGCAATCGATTTGAAGTGGTTGTTTCTACTCATTTGGATAAAGACCATCTACACAATCATTTCGTGGTAAACTCCGTTTCCTGGGTAGATGGTAAAAAGTATGACAATAAGAAAGCTGATATCGATCACTTCCGTGAATTAAATGATGCAATCTGTAAAGAGCATGGTTTAACTGTCATCACAAAACCGGAAGGCAAAGCGATGAATTATGGAGAATGGAAAGCAGAAAAGAATGATTCTATCTATTTACGGAAATTGATTCGCTATGACGTGGATTCTGTTTTATTGTATGCAAGAACACCTGAACAGTTTCAATCTAGTCTTGAAGAAATTGGATATGTTGTAAATTTGAATGGTAAACATTGGACTTTAAAACATCCACAATCTAAAAGAACATTTCGCTTTTATAAACTGACTCGTGATAATCGCTATGATGAAGAACATTTGATGGAACGGATTAACAGTAACTTCTTGTTTCCCATGCAGTCATCTGTTAAAGATGTTATACCTTGTAAAGAATATCAAGGCAATCATAGAAAATTAAAAGGAATCAAAGCGATGTATATTCGATATTGTTTTGAATTAGGTATCTTAAAACCAAAAGGCATACCACAAAAATATCCAAGTCCATCACTTAGAAAGGATTTGATTTATATGGACAAAATCACAAACGAAAATACATTCATTGGCAAACATAATCTTGAAACAGTGGAAGATGTGCTTGCTTTTAAATTGGAATTAAACAATCAAATAGAAAACTGGATGAATCAAAGAAAATCCATTTACAACAAAATCAAAAGATGTCGTAATCATGATTTGAAACAACAATTAGAACAAGATCGAGATACACTCACTTCTAAAATTGCACATGGGAAAAAGGAAATTCGAATATGCGAAGATATAGAAAAGAGAGTACCCGATATTGAAGAAAAACTAAAAATGATAAATGCACTAGAAACACAGCGTATGCAAACACAAAAAGAATACGAAAGGAGCTTGAATTTATGAACAGTGCCGATACTGCAGATCAAATGATGAAGATGACATTAGAAGGTATTCAAGTAGCTGCTGAAATTGGATTAAAAGCTGGTGGTACAGCTGCCAAATCTTTAGCTGTCACTTTGTATGCAATCATTAGTGACAACAAGAAAATCAAAGGAAAAACAAATCTAGATAACCTATTAAAATCCAATAAGGAATTAAAAGTATTCGCGATTCACCATTCTGACTTAAAAAAGTTTTGTGAAGAAGCAAAACATTATGGTGTCCTCTATTCTGTATTAAAAGAAAAGAACAATACAGATGGGATCGTAGATATCATGGTCAAAGCAGAAGATGCTTCTAAGATATCTAGAATGGTAGATAAATTTGACTTAGCTACCATTGATACTAAAGCAATTCGTGAATCGGTTTTATCCCAACAAAAGATCAAAGATGCAAAGCCTTTAAGTGATGAAGAACATGATGCATTGTTATCAAAACTGATGGATGAAAAATCAAACCCCAACAAGGCTCGGACAAGCAAGGACGGTACTCCGTTCGAGCCATCTTCAAAAACATTGAAGAAAGAAAACAAGAAGAAAACCGTCGAAAGAAAAAAATCAACAGCTACTACGGATAGACCATCTGTTCGTCAGGAGCTAAAAGATATTAAGCAAGAACAGTTAAAATCTTCTGCACCAAAATATCCGGTAAGAAAGAAATCCAAAAAGAAAGTGAGATGACAAATATGCGTAACTGGTTTAAAAAACAAAATGATGAAATGATTGAAATCCAAGTCGATGATACAGAAAGAAGAATTATTGTACGTGCTCTTGCCGATTTAAGAGACAAACAACGCATGGCACATAAGAATTATGACTTTCTAGATTCATTGATTGTAAAAGTTTGTGATGCAAATTCACCTTCTATAAAAGATCATTATGAGAGATGCTAAAAAAGATGAATATGTGTTTCTTGGCTTATTACTAATACCAACAATTTGGTTTGCATTGCTTATTGCACCCTACATGGATAAAGGATTAATCAATGCAATTCCATATCTTAATGAAGCTTTAAATCATCCATTTCAAATTCAATGGACGAATTCAACATTAAAAACGATCGGTATCTTTCTGATAATCTATGTATTAGGTGTTGGGATGTATTTATCTTCATCTAAAAACTATAGAAGAACTGAAGAATACGGATCAGCTAAATGGGCAAATCCCAATACTGTTTGTAAGAAATACGCGAATAAAGATTACTTTGCTAACAAAGTCTTTTCACAAAATGTACGAATGGGGTTAGATGGTAAAAAACATCGTCGAAACTTAAATACAGTTGTGATTGGTGGCTCTGGTGCTGGAAAGACAAGATTTTATGCAAAACCAAACATCATGCAGTGTAATACAAGTTTTGTTGTATTGGATCCCAAAGGTGAAATCATTCGAAGTGTTGGTCATCTATTAGAAGAGAATTGTTATGTCATTAAAGTCATTGACTTGATTGATATGTCTAAATCTCTTGGATATAATCCATTCCATTATATTCAAAGTGATAAGGATGTACTTAAATTAATTACCAACTTGATCCGTAATACAACACCTAAAGGTTCTTCTACCAATGATCCATTCTGGGAAAAGAGTGAAACAGCACTATTGGAAGCGCTGATGTTATATCTGTACCATTATGCACCAGAAGATGAACAGAATTTTACAATGGTCATGGAAATGCTCAATTATGCAGAAGTCAAAGAAGATGAAGAAGACTACGAAAGTCCATTGGATGAGTTATTTAAAAGACTAGAAATGATAGATTCTAATTCATTAGCTTTAAAACAATACAAAATATATAAACAGGCAGCAGGAGATGTATGCTCTAAGTGACTTCTTAATCATGGTTTTTGTCATGGTTAGTGAAGCAGTCACTTAGAGCATTTTCATTTCAGGAGGTACAGCCATGAGAAACGAGAAAATCACCCCACTGTATGAGCGTTTGAGCCGCGATGATGAGTTACAGGGCGAGAGCAACTCCATAAGCCATCAAAAGCAGATGTTAGAGGAGTTTGCCCGCCGGAATGGACTGCCAAACCCTACCCACTTCACCGATGACGGCGTATCGGGAACCCGCTTTGACCGTCCCGGCTTTCTGGCGATGATGGAGGAAGTCGAGGCCGGACGGGTGGAGGCCATCGTCATAAAGGACATGAGCCGCCTGGGACGCGACTATCTGAAAGTCGGTCAGGTCATGGAGATTTTGCGGCAGCGCGGCGTCCGGTTAATTGCCATCAACGATGGCGTGGACAGTCTGAAAGGCGACGATGATTTTACGCCCTTCCGCAATATCATGAATGAGTTTTACGCCCGCGACACCAGCCGGAAAATCCGCTCTGTGTTTAAGTCAAAAGGCATGAGCGGTAAGCACCTGACAGGCACCGTGATTTACGGCTACTTGTGGGATGAAAAGCGGGAACATTGGCTGGTAGATGAGGAAGCCGCCGAAGTGGTACGCCGTATCTTTTCCCTCACGCTGGAGGGATATGGGCCTTATCAGATCGCTTGCAAGTTGTCCGCAGACCGGATTGAAATTCCTGTCGTACACCTTGCCCGATTCAACGAAGGTGTGAACCGTTCAAAGCCGGTCAAAGACCCGTATGGATGGGGATCATCTACCATCGTGAACATTTTGAAAAAACGAGAGTATTTGGGGCACACCATCAATTTCAAGACCCGCAAGCACTTTAAGGACAAGAAAAGCCACTATGTTTCTGAGGACGAATGGACGATCTTTGAGAATACCCATGAAGCCATTATCGACCAGCAGACCTTTGATTTGGTACAGAAAATCCGCAGCAATGTACGGCGTTATCCAAACGGCTGGGGCGAAGCAGCTCCCCTCACAGGCTTACTCTATTGTGCCGATTGCGGCGGTAAGATGTATGTCCACCGCACCAACAATGGCAAGCGGATTTCTCAATATACCTGTTCCAATTATACCAAAGTTCCGTGTGGGACACTATGCCCTACACAACACCGTATCAATGAGAGTGCTGTTCTGACATTGGTTTCTGACACGCTCAGGGCTATCGCTGAATATTCCAGAAATGACCGGACGGAATTTATTCACACCGTTCAGGAAACGCAGGTTGCTCAACAGAGTGCCGATATATCGAAAAAGCGCAGGCGTCTGGCTGCTGCTCAAAAGAGAGCCGGAGAACTGGAAAAACTGATTTGCAAAATCTATGAGGACAATGCCCTCGGCAAGCTGCCCGATGCACGATATAGGGCGCTTGATGCACAGTATGCCAAAGAGCAGGACGCACTTGAGATTGAAATTGCGGAGCTGGAAAAGGCTGTTACCGGCTATGAGCAGAGCCAGAAATCCGCAGAGAAATTTATAGCCCTAATTGATAAGTATGAGAATTTTGACACGCTGACAAACACCATGCTCAACGAGTTTGTAGCGAAAATCCTTGTCCACGAACGCGCCCGAAAAGGCAGCCAGGACACCACGCAGGAAATTGAAATCTACTTCAATTTTTTAGGGCGCTATATCCCACCATCCTTACAGCCGGTTCCTTTAACCCCGGAGGAACAGGAAGAACTGCGGAAAAAAGAAGAACGCAAGGACAGGCTCCATCAGAACTATTTGAAACGAAAAGCCAGCGGCGCACAGAAACGGTATGAGGACAAAATCAAGGCGAAGAAAAAAGCGGAAATGGACGCTAAGAAAGCCCTGATCCGGGCTGAGGATATGGAAAAAGGTGTTTTTTCTACTGTCGGGCAGCTACCAAAAGAAGAACCGCGCAAAGGCAGCATAGCAGCCAGCGCAGCAGTCTAATCATCACGGAGCAAAGGAGAATGAATATGAATAAGTTGACTTACATTCGTTGTGGAGATTATGATATACCCAACCTAAAACTTTCTGAACGGCCGGAAACTTCTATCGGCAAGTACGGCAGAATGCGAAAATCTTACCTAAAGGAACATCACCCCATTCTCTACAACCATCTGCTGATGAGCGAGAAGCTGTATCCACACCTGTTAGAGATTGAGCGGACAGCACAGGGGCGTGTGGAAACCATGTTGCCTCACATGATGGAGGCTGCGGGTGTCACTGAGGAACTGAAAGTCTGTGATCCTATGCGCTGGGTGGGGCTGATGAACACGCTGAAAGTGCAGGTGGAGGAAACTATTTTTCAAGAGTTGATATTTCAATAATCATGTGAGCGCCAGAGTTCCCCCTGGCGCTCATTTTACTTTTGCTGTGCCATTTTCCTATACTCCGCCGGATAGACACCTGTACTCTTTTTGAACATACTGGCAAAGCGCCCTGCATTGTTGTAACCAACGGCAGCAGCCACCTGTTCAATCGTAAAATCTGTTAATGACAACAAGGTTTCCGCATGGCTTAACCGTCTCTGCTGAATATATTCCGTGATAGAAACGCCATAAACTTCCTTAAATGCGAGTTTGAGTTTTGTTCGACCCATACAAGTAATATGAGAAAGTTGATCGACAGAAATATCACAGTTGAAATGATCGTTGATATATGCAGCTCCATTTTCCAAAGCACGAAGGTCTGCGTTAGAGATTTTGACAGAGGGTGTGCTGGATTGCTGCCTATTGTATTCCATAATGAGTGAAATAGCTTCAATTACTTTCCCTTCATAGAACAGTTTGGCCGCAATTCCATTCCCTTTGTAATTTGCAATCTGGCGAAGTACTTGTATCATCTCAGGGAAACGGTCAGTTAATGCAATATTACTGAACGCTTCATGTGGGTCTATATATTCATTTGGAAATTTTTCTTTCAAATAGCGGTCATAGTAGGCTGGTGTAATCTCAATATCCACAGAACGCACAGGGATATTTTTGTGTATTAGTGTTTTGCATGGCTCCATTCCTCCGATGAAACTTTTTACGCAACCGGCAGTTAAGCGGCGATAAGGAGAGATTTCTTCTCCAGATATGGACTCATAGTAACAAATTCCCAAGCAGCCTTGTGGAATACCGAAATCAAAGAATGAGTCTTTGTGAAAACAGAAATCATGTATTTTGATGTCGTATAAATCTTTTTCGCTGTATATCCAATATGTGCCTTCACCGTATTCTTTTGGAACTGAATATAATCTCCCAATTCCGCTCAGTTCATTTGTTGTCGATAATTCTTTGAAGCCATATTCCAGCAAATTGGTATGATACCTACTTTCAATATCAGACATATTTCCACCTTCATTTCATACACTTTGGTCGTTTTTTCATACGCTTTGGGCTTTCATGTTCCAAAGGTATTGGATAAATAATCCCTGCTCTATATAATTGATAACGTGATTAGCAACAACTAATCAAATCATACCATGAAGGCTTCTAAAAAGTCAATTGGTATGAACGACTATAAAGAAATCGGAGGTTTAAGTTATGCCAACAGCAAAACAGGACAAAACAAGAAAGAATGGAATGACGGTAAAAGATTTGATTGTCATGGGCGTTTTCGGTGCGCTATTGATGGTCTGCTCTATGATAGGGGGCGTATTATTTGCCGTCACTCCGACTCTCACTTTTTATTTTTCTATTGGGGCCGCCTTGCTTCCAGGGCCAGTATTTTTACTGCTTCTTGCAAAAGTGCCGAAGCGTTGGGGATTGACGATTATTGGTGTCATTATTTCTCTGCTTAGTCTTATTATGGGAATGCACTGGGGAATGTGTGTTGGAGGTTTAATTGGAGCATTCCTTGCCGATATGATTGCAGGCGCAAAAAACTATCGAAGCAAAAAGTTGAATATTCTGTCCTATATCGTATATTCTTTTGGGCCAATGGGAACCTATATTGCTTATTTTGCTGATCCAGAAGGATGGGCAAGTACCATGTTACAGAATGGAACAACCCAGGAGTATATCAATGCCATGAACAATGCCGCCGCATGGTGGGTATTGATTATTATGATTGTGGGGACAGCACTTATAGCATGGCTGAGCGGACTTGTTGGGTGCAAACTGTTGAGAAAACAATTTGAAAAGGCTGGTATTACAGCATGACCGGCGAAACACGAAAAAGAAAATGGGGTATATGTTTTGACCCGCGGACAAAAGTGCTTCTGTTAATTATCAGCATGATTATTGCAACAACAGCACCATCTCTCTCATACGAATGTGCTTTGATTTTGCTGATTGCGGTAATGGGGATACTCTGCGGGAAAGTTAGATATTCCATAATCGGAACAATAGTTTTTTTAGTATTATATCTGTTTACTACCCTCTATTTAGGGAATGTAACAGGAACTGCTTATACCATGTTCACAGCATGGCTATCCTTGGTTTTCAAGGTGTATCCCTGTGGAATGTTGGCAGGAATTGCTGTATCTACAACAAGAGTAAATGAATTTTTATCCGCCATGAACAAGGCTCATGTCCCAAAAAAAGTTGTAATCCCTTTGGCGGTTATGCTGCGTTACCTTCCAACAATCAGAGAGGATTGGCATTTTATCAAAGACGCTATGCGCTTACGAGATGTATCTCCGTCTCTGAAAGAGCTTATTTCCCATCCTGGCATGACTATAGAGTGTTTGTATTCGCCGCTTCTTATGGCGGCATCTAAAGCGGCAGACGAACTTGCCATTGCTTCTGTTACACGAGGTATTGAAAATCCTCATACGAGAACCTGTTTGATTCAGATTCGTTTTCGTATACAGGATTTCTTAATCATCTGCTGTTTTGCTGTAATGATGGTAGTGAACTTTATTGGGAGAGGGGGTGCAATATGATCCATTTTCAAGATATTCAGTTTAGATATGAAGGAACGATTTCCTCTGAGATTGGAGTCAAGGACATAAACCTTATTGTTCATACCGGGGAGTGTGTTCTGCTTTGCGGGCGCTCTGGCTGTGGAAAAACAACTCTTACAAAGCTAATAAACGGATTAATTCCTAATTATTTTCCGGGCGAATTAAGCGGTAATGTACAAATTGATGACGAAAACATTTTAGGAATGCCCATGTATTATCTTGCAACGAAAGTGGGATCGGTGTTTCAAAATCCCCGAACGCAATTTTTCAATGTAGATGTGGACAGTGAGATTGCTTTTGGAATTGAAAACATCGCTGTTCCACCGGATGAATTACATCAGCGATTAGAGTATACCCTTGACTCCTTAAAAATTCGCAATTTACAGGGCAAAAATATTTTTGAACTTTCCGGCGGAGAAAAGCAGAAGATTGCTTTTGCTTCGGTTTACGCCATGAACCCGGATATATTTTTATTAGACGAGCCATCTTCAAATTTAGATGGGGATTCTATTAGAGATTTGAAAAACTATCTTCACATTTTGAAGCAACAAGGAAAAACGATTCTGATAGCAGAACACAGGCTTTACTATCTTCTGGATATAGCAGATCGTATCGTGTATCTGGCAGATGGAAAAATCGAGAAGATTTATACACCACAGGAGTTTAGGTCACTTTCAGGTGCAACAAGAAAGCATATGGGTCTGCGGACTACGGGTATTCAGGATGTTCATCCTATTAGCTATCAAAGAACTTTCTCACGGCCTATATTGGCTGTGAAAGATGTGTCTCTATTCTATAAAAAGCACCCTGTGCTGGAGCATATTTCCTTACAGGCGTCAAAAGGAGATATTATCGGTGTTGTAGGCCCTAATGGTGCAGGAAAAACAACCTTTCTCCGTACTTTATGTGGGCTGCATAAAGAATTTACGGGCTGTTTTTATTGGCGGGAACAACCTCAAAAGGAAACCGAGAGGATGAAACGTTCCTATATGGTAATGCAGGATGTGAACTATGAACTTTTTGCAGATAGCGTAGAGGCAGAGTGTTCTTTTGGTATTCAGGGATCTTCGCCTGAACTGGTAGAAAAAACTCTGGATGAACTGGGACTTCTTACAGTCCGTGACCGTCATCCAAATACTCTCTCTGGAGGGCAAAAGCAGCGTGTAGCTGTAGCAGTTAGTATGATATGCGGAAAAGAAGTGCTTGTATTCGATGAACCGACCTCTGGCCTGGATTATGACAGCATGGAACAGGTTAGTGGGTTGATCCGGGAACTCTCCAAAGACAAAGTTATTTTTGTTGTTACGCATGATTATGAATTTGTCTGCCAGACTTGTACCCGGTTAATTAGATTTGACCATCATACAATGACAAATGATATTTTGCTTTCTCAGGAAAATGAAGCAACCATTTTGTCACTCATGGGATTAGGGAGGGATGAAAGATGAAAACAAAAAAAGAAAATTCTGTTCTGCTCCTGCTCAAATGGGCGGAAAAGGACAGAGGATATCTAATTGCGTCTGTTATCTGTGCTTTTTTAGGTGGGTTATTGGCGATTGGCCCCTATATCGGCATTTATAGACTGATGGATGCCTTTTTGACAGATACCTGCTCTATTCGGGTTATTTCCGAAAACGCGGTTCTAATTACAGCGACGGTCATTATCCGGCAAGTATTTCAAGGATTATCCGGCATTTTTTCTCATAAAGGCGCTTATGGAGCCTTATTTCGGGTGCGGTGTATGATTACAGAGCATTTATCAAAAGTACCGCTTGGAGCTTTGGATGAACGCAGAACTGGAGATATTAAAACAGTTCTGAACGAAGATATAGAAAAACTGGAACTTTGCCTTGCCCATAATATCCCTGAATTAGTTGGGTTTGCCACAGGCCCGGTTGTGATTTTTATTTATCTCATGACAATCAATGTACCTTTAGCTATGATTTCTTTAATACCTCTGGGCATTACACTTATTATCATGGTTGGCTGCTTTGCTTTTATGGCAGGAATGATGCCCCGTGTAACGGAGGCGATGGCGAACTTCAATTCTGTAATCATCGAATACATCAACGGCATGAAATTGATTAAAGCCTATAACATGAGCCGTCATTCTTTTCAAAAATTCTCCGGCGCGATTGAAGAAGAGAATCGTATCTGGAATAAAGTATCACGAAAGACAGGTCCGTTCTATGCGGCATTTATTGTTGTTCTTGAATGTGGAATGGCATTGATTATCCCCATTGGCGGGCGGTTATTTTTGAATGGTTCAATTACAGCGAGCATTTTTCTGTTATTTGCGTATATTGGATCTCTATACTTATCGGAATTATTGCCTCTTCAGCAATTATCTATGGAACTGGCACAATCATTAAACGGTGTCAGAAAGGCGAAACAAATTCTTGATTTGCCAATTTTTGATAGTGTTGGAGATTTTCCAAAGTCACATGATGTCACTCTAAAAGCAGTTCGCTTTTCCTATGACGGGAAAACAGATGTGTTAACAGACTGTGATCTTCATGTTGCAGAAGGGGAAAAAGTAGCAATCGTAGGTGCGTCTGGAGCAGGAAAAACTACTGTTATTGAATTGATTTCTCGTTTTTATGATGTTACAGATGGTGAAGTGCTGATTGGCGGTCAAAACATCAAAGATATTGCCTATGAAAAGTTGCTAAATAATATTTCCATCGTATTTCAAAAGACCTTTTTAACCCGTGACAGTGTACTGGAAAATATTCGTATGGGTAGTGATGCCACACTGGAAGAAGTGCGGGCGGCAGCAAAAGAGGCTCAGATTGACGATTTTATCATGTCTTTGCCGGATGGATACGATACGAAAGTGGGCAGCTTCGGTTCTCGCTTTTCTGGCGGAGAAAAGCAAAGGATTGCCATTGCCCGCGCAATTCTAAAAAACGCACCTATTCTAATTCTGGACGAGGCAACAAGTGCTGCCGATCCCGAAAATCAGGTAGAGATTGACATGGCAATTTCCAATCTTTGTAAAGGGAAAACCGTCTTAATCGTAGCTCACCGTTTGGGCGCTATTAAGATGTGTGATAAAGTGGCGGTTGTTGAAAATCATACAATTACGGCCTTTGGAACACATGAAGAAGTGTTAGAGGAGAACCATTATTATCAGAGGGCTTGGGAAAGGTATCACGCGGCAAGAGAAGTTAGCTATTCCATGAAAGGAGTGATTTCGTATGAAAGCAAATGATCCGTTCAGAAAGAATGTTCGCTTTGGTATCGGTGTGTTCTTTACTGTGCTGGAGGGACTTCTTTCAGCTTGTGTTTATATGGCAATTTATTTGCTTTTAAACATGCTCCTAAACAATACTGTCACAATAGAACATTTGAATAACCTGACTTTTTTGATCATTGGATTTTTTACCGTCCGGCTGATTGCCTACGGATTTGGATATACACAAGGGCAAATTGGAGGCGGAGCTGTATCCAGGCAAATCCGTCTCTATTTAGGGGATAAATTCAAACGAATTCCATTGTCGCGCTTTCATCAAGGCCAGATTGGGCAGTATGTCAACACAATGACAAGTGATGTTTCCAATTATGAACAAATATTGACACATAGGACAGGAAATCTTGTGAAAAACATTTCACTGTCCGTAATGCTGATACTTTTCGTGTGTTTTCTTTATTTGCCTGCCGGCTTGATTTTAATTGCAATAAGCCTGCTGTTTATTCCCAATATGTGGCTTTCCTTCCGAATTGTAAAAAAATATGGAAATGCACGCAATAGTGTTTGTGCGGAGGCTGTCAGCAGCATTGTAGAATATGTAAATGGTATCCAAACGCTCAGAGCCTACGGCATGAGTGGAACAAGGAATAAAACGACAACAGATATTTTAAGGGAGTACAGCAAAGTGAGTTATAAATATGAGGCTACTGGCATTCCTGTATCTTTCTTTTTTAACATGCTAACATGGCTTTCGCTTCCTGCTGTTATGCTCGTGACCTCAAAACCGTGGATGTTGGGAATAGTATCAGGCGTAGATTATTTGATGGTTGCCATGATGCCCATGCTGCTTGCCAAATTATACATGACAATCTCGGTTGATTTGTTTGGCTACAAAAATATGATGATTTCTAAACGAAAAATTCAGGCAGTAGTCAATGAACCCGAAGAAACCGGCAGTATGGAGCCGCTTCATACTGCCACACATGAAATTACCTTTGATAATGTGGACTTCTCGTATGTACCAGGAGAGCCGGTGCTGAAACACGCCACCTTTACAGTGCCAGACCAGAAGCTCACGGCCATTGTCGGGGACTCCGGTTCCGGCAAATCTACCATTCTGAACCTGATTGCAAAATATTACGAGGCAACAGGCGGAACGATTTCCATTGGTGGTAAACCCATAAATCATGTAGCTGCCGAGCGTGTACTGGAACAAATCTCTATGGTAGATCAGGATGTATTTCTCTTTGATGATACCATTCGTGAGAATATCCGGCACGCCCGCCCCGAGGCCACGGATGAGGAAATCGAAGCCGTCTGCCGGGAGGCTAATTGTGACGGCTTCATCCGCAAGATGGAAAAGGGATACGATACGCCGACCGGCGAAAACGGAAACCTTCTCTCTGGCGGTGAGCGTCAGCGAATTTCCATCGCCCGCGCTATCCTGAAAAACAGCCCGATCCTGCTTTTGGATGAAGCAACAGCGTCCCTTGACATCGAGAACGAACTGGCAGTAAAGCAGGCCATCGCCAATCTGCTGAAAGAGAAAAAGACTGTGGTAATGATTGCTCATACCCTTTCCATCGTCAAAAATGCAGATCAAATCCTTGTGGTATCTGACGGAAAGATTGCTGAAGCCGGTACTCACGATGAATTGCTGGCTAAAGGCGGAAAGTATGCGGCCATGTGGAACGCCGAACAGAAATTATCTGCATAAGGGAGGTCTTAATGAAACTTCATGCGTCCGGGGAGGATTACCTGGAAACTATCCTTGTTCTCCAAAAGAAACTCGGTATGGTACGCTCCGTAGATGTGGCCCGGCACATGGAGATGTCAAAGCCCAGCGTGTGCCATGCAGTGGCTACCTTGCGGAACGGCGGCTTTCTCACAATGGACAAAGATCACTTTCTCCAACTGACCGATGTGGGCCGCGAGGTGGCTGAAAAAATCTATGAACGCCACTGCTTCTTTACCGAGCAGCTTATCGCCGCAGGCGTTGACCCCAAAACTGCGGAGGCCGATGCCTGTCGTATTGAACACATCATCAGCGATGAGAGTTTTGACCGGCTGAAAGAGGTAGCCGAACAAGAGCAAAACTAAAACCGAATAAGCCAAGCGATCCTGCCCCGCAAGACGGGGAAAGAAAAAAACCGTTGCAGGGCAGGCAGCTTTGTGCGCCCAAAATGGATTTTCCGGGTACTGCGGCGGTTTTGAGTAATATCGGCGCTCCAAAATTGGATGAGGTGTCAAGAAATTGATTTTCAAATAACATGAGGAATTGAAAGAATTTCAACACCTC
>QQXM01000207.1 GCA_014610835.1 Erysipelotrichaceae bacterium 7770_A6 | reverse complement strand
GAATGGAACTGGGTAAAGCAGGGAAATATCTGGAAATACCAGAGTTCTGTGACAGGTCAGTACCTTACAAATCAATGGAGTCTGATTGGTGGCAAGTGGTATCACTTTGACACAGATGGCAACATGCAGACTGGCTTGCATGAAATTGATGGAAATAAGTATTTCATGAATGCTAGTGGTGCAATGTTGACTGGCTGGCAATATGTAGATGAGTGGTATTATTTTCAAGGAAATGGTTCAGCAGTTCGCAATGCGTGGATTGGAAATTATTATTTAGGAAATGATGGAAAAATGCTGAGGAACCAATGGATTGACGGCTACTATGTAGACGGCAATGGTGCATGGGTACCTGGTGCAAGGGAATGGAACTGGGTAAAGCAGGGAAATATCTGGAAATACCAGAGTTCTGTGACAGGTCAGTACCTTACAAATCAATGGAG
>QQXM01000206.1 GCA_014610835.1 Erysipelotrichaceae bacterium 7770_A6 | reverse complement strand
CTCACAAGGCAAAGTGTCTTCATAATGCTGCATTGTTTCGCGTTCGCAATGCCTTTACTGCACACAACAAGACTGCTTTGACAGCTAACGAGAAAGAAGTTCGGGATGAACTTGCACTTCTTAAAGGTCAGAAGTCTTACTATGTGCTTGGGTATGGCATATTGCAGAGGCTTATGCGTATTACAAATAATCCTGATTTCTTTTCCGGGCTTCCTATGCAGACTGCACAGCATGTCATCAGACAGGTCTGTACAGA
>QQXM01000205.1 GCA_014610835.1 Erysipelotrichaceae bacterium 7770_A6 | reverse complement strand
CCGGCAGAGTCAGAAACGACAAGGACAATTACTACCTGTACCGCAATTTCAAAGATTCCAACAGATTCGGTATGATTGCCACTCTCCATACTTTCGGAAGAAGCCTTCAGTGGAATCCTCACATTCACTGTCTTGTTCCTGAACTGATCTACACTCCTTCTACTGATTCCTGCAAGAGATTCAATTATTTCAACTTCACAAGTCTGCGCAAGACCTGGCAGTATGAAATAACAAGACTGCTTTCTCAATTCTACA
>QQXM01000204.1 GCA_014610835.1 Erysipelotrichaceae bacterium 7770_A6 | reverse complement strand
TGTAGAATTGAGAAAGCAGTCTTGTTATTTCATACTGCCAGGTCTTGCGCAGACTTGTGAAGTTGAAATAATTGAATCTCCTGCAGGAATCAGTAGAAGGAGTGTAGATCAGTTCAGGAACAAGACAGTGAATGTGAGGATTCCACTGAAGGCTTCTTCCAAATGTGTGGAGAGCGGCAATCATACCGAATCTGTTGGAATCTTTGAAATTGCGGTACAGGTAGTAATTGTCCTTGTCGTTTCTGACTCTGCCGG
>QQXM01000003.1 GCA_014610835.1 Erysipelotrichaceae bacterium 7770_A6 | reverse complement strand
ATTGTTTTCATGAAGGTCTCATAATCCTTCTGCCATAGTGGATTTCCTTCCACATCTCTTCCGATGACTACGCTTTTCATATTATCTGTAAGAACATTTTCTGGAATGCCCATGTAAATAAACGCATGAATCATACCAATGAACAGATTTTCCTGTCTGGCATTTGGAAAGAATTCAATGTAACGCTCACCGCAGTGATGACAGATCATGGCGAAACATGCGCATTGATAAGAAATACCGTCAGGAGCATTCACTTTAACAAATCCCCAGTCCATCTGGTAATTCTCACCAGGACCTGTATGATATCTTCTGCCTCTGTTTCCTTGTGGACTCACAATCTCTCTTGGTGCTGGAATGAGAAATTTATTTTCAGAAATGTAATTCTTTATGGTTGTCAGCCCTCCGGTGTACCCAAGCGTCTGAATTCTTTCATAGATTACTTCAGAATTTGTAACATTTCCTTTAAGAAGATTATTAATGACACCTTCATATCCAGATAAAACAGTTTTATCGGATTTTTTTCCTTTATTTCCATTTGGTTTTACTACAAAACCATTTTTCTTTAATCTTCTAAGTTTAGCTCGACTGATGCCTGTAATTCTATGCAGTTCTGCCAGATTCACTTTCTCAATCGAATAACTTTCACCCATTTTTCTCTTTATGGTGGCAAGGGCATGTGCTAATATGTCCTCGAGGTCATTACTATTTATATTCAAAATACCTCCTTTATCTGATGTGTTAGCATATATCAGTGTAGGACTGTTGTTGAATAATGGTAATGGTCTTTTTTATATTGTTAAATTATGGCGATTTTCTTTTGACTAAAATTGGCTGTTTCCGACTGACACTTTTTGGTGATTTTCTCCTGACCCTAACAACGATAATTAATTGGATGGGAGGTTCTTCCATCCTTTTGTTTATGGGATATTTGATTTATACCTCGTATCATGAAGGTTGATTTACAGTTCTTTTTATTTTATACTTTTTTCATTATGAAATACGTGCCTTGTATGTAAGAAAACTGAATATGTAAATATAGATGTTTTTATCATGCTAAGGAGTTGAATATGAAAAAGAATAATATTTTGATTTTTTATGTTCTTGCTTTTTTGCAAGGACTTGTTTTTTATAGCAGTGTTTGTACGTTATATCGTACAGATTGTGGAATTTCATTAACACAGATGGGCCTGATTGATGGTGTACTTTGTATCTGTGTCATCTTATTTGAAGTACCGTGGGGTTTGATTTGTGATCGAATTGGATATCGTAAGACAATAGTGATTTCGAATGGGTTCTTCTTTTTGTCAAAGCTTGCTTTTTATAAAGCTACGACATTCTGTGGATTTGCGATTGAAAGAGTTTTATTAGGGATTGCATCTTCTGGTTTATCTGGATGTGATACTGCACTTCTGTATCTTAGCGTTCCAAAAGAAAAAGCCATTGGAGCATTTGGAAGAATGAGCATGTTTGGAACATTAGGCATGTGTTGTGCTTCCTTATCCTTTTCATTGTTTTTCTCTCATGACTTAAGAGGTGCAGCGTTATGGACTGCAATCATGCATTTTATTTCCTTTGTGATTTCATTTTTTCTTGTAGATGTCAAAGAAGAAAAGAAAGAACAAGAAACAAAGAATTCATTGCTTCAAACTGCAGGAACATGTAAAAAGATGCTGCCTGTATTGATTGCTTCTTTGTTACTGACAGAATCCATGCATACATTAACAACGTATTACAATCAATTGCAGTATGAAAGTGTTGGTATTCCCGTACAGTGGTTTGGTATTCTCTTTATGATCATGAACTTAGTTTCATTAAGTACTGGTTTACTAGATACAATTACACAAAGAATCCAGCGAGATCAATTTATGATGATGCTGTTTGTAATGGCTGCAGTTTTATCCATTGGTATCATTTTTACACATAGTGCAATTCTTTCTGTTGTTATATTTGCATGTATGGTGTGTGCAGAATCTATGACATATGCATTGATGAATGACATTGAAAATGAATCCATTGACGGTACACCACGTGCAAGTACGTTATCACTGTATTCCTTATTTCAACATTTAGGAATGTTTTTTACTGGTGTTTCGTTTGGAGTTGCGGCAGATCAATCTTTGACTACGTCGTATGGCTTATCCGCTGTATTTTGCGTCGTTGGTTTAATTTCTTACATTTTCTGGTATAAAAATAGAAGTATGTTAGTCAAAAAAGAAGAAAAAGAAAGCAATCCATAATAAAATAGAAGACATGTGAGGGTATCAAAATGATAATAAATGAAGTAATCAACGGATTTGAAATCAAAAATATAACAGAATTAAGTGATGTGAAAGGTACACTGTATGAAATGCAGCATGTTAAGACAGGTGCAAAGCTTGCCTGGCTTGATCGTGCAGATGAAAATAAAACATTTGCGATAGCATTTAAAACAATTCCTGAAAATGATACAGGTGTATTCCATATTCTTGAACATTCAGTTTTAAATGGATCTAAGAAATATCCTGTCAGAGAACCATTTGTTGAACTATTGAAAGGAAGCATGCAGACATTCTTGAATGCAATGACATTCCCAGATAAGACATTGTATCCCGTTTCTTCTAGAAATGATAAAGACTTTATGAATCTGATGTCTGTATATATGGATGCGGTATTCCATCCAGCAATTTATACAAATCCTAATATTTTTTATCAGGAAGGGTGGCATTATGAAATTCGTCATGAAGAAGATACACCAATTTATAAAGGTGTTGTCTTAAACGAAATGAAAGGTGCATTCTCTTCTGTAGATGAAACGATTATTGATGAATTGAATCGTATGCTATTTCCTGATAACTGTTATCAATATGTATCTGGTGGAGATCCTGAACATATTACAGACCTCAGCTATGAATCTTTTATTGAAACACATCAGAAGTTTTATCATCCAAGTAATGCAAGAGTGTGGCTGGATGGTACATTAGATATCAATGAAGTAACAAAGTTTATCAATGATGAATATTTCTCTCAATATGAAAAGGAAGAGACGGATTTTTCCATTCCAAATCAAGTTGAAAGAGAAGCACAACATCATACTGTGCAATATGAATTATCTAAAGATGAAAGCAAAGAACATAGAACACAGATTGCGTTGGCAAGAATTGTATCTTCCTATGATCAGCCTTTAAAGAACCTGGCATGGGGATTACTATCAACAATTCTTGTATCTTCCAATGAATCTGAATTGAAAAAAGCAATCATTGAACAAGATCTTGGTGAAGATGTTGAATTAGATATCTATGATGGCATTCAACAGCCATGGATTGTCATGTGTGTTAGAAATACAGATGCAGAGAAATATGATGAAGTGATGCAAGCAATCAAGAAGTGCGCAGAAGGATTGATTGAAAATGGTTTAGATCATGATGCGATATTAGCTACACTCAATCAGTTAGAATTCAAATATCGTGAAAAGCATGAACCCGCAGGTGTCATGTTTGCACAGCGTGCATTAGAAACATGGCTTTATGATGGGGACATTACACAAGGATTCTCTTTAAATCCTGTATTTAAAGAATTACGCAAGAAAGTAGATGAAGGATATTTTGAAGAATTGTTAAAAGAATTCTTCCTGTCAGATCATTTATCCACAGTTGTTGCGGTACCTTCCTATACACTTTCTCAAGAAAGAGTAGAAAAAGAAGAAGCAAAATTAAAGGAAGCAAAAGATTCCTGGAAAGAAGATGTATCAAAATACATTGCATTAAATCAAACACTAGATAATTGGCAGGCAACAGCAGATACAGAAGAACAGCTAGCTACACTGCCAAAGCTGACAAAAGAAGATATTTCAAAGGATCCAATTGTATATCCATATGAAGTCATTCGTAAGTATGGTGTCGATGTCGTATTACATCCAGCAGAAGATAGTGGTATTACATATTTAAATTTCTATTTTAACTTAGCAGGAATTACTGTAGATCATTTACCATCATTAGGATTCTTTGCAAGTTTATTTACGAATCTTCCAACAAAGAATAAGTCAGTTGAACAGATTCAAAGTGCAATTCGTAAAGATCTAGGTGGATTATCATTCTTCCTGGATGCATATTCTCCAACAGGGGTACATGATTCTTGTATTCCATTGCTTGGTATTTCAGCTTCTTGTTTAAAGGAAAATACAGAAAAAGCAATTCATTTGATGCTAGAAATAGCGAAAGAAACAGTCTTTGATCCAGAAAAGATTCTTCCTCTTTTGAAACAGGATAATGAATCCTTTAGACAAGGATTACTTGCCAATGGTCAAAGTATCGCAATGAGAAGATGTGCTGCACATAATAGTGCAGAAGGTGTCTTTAGAGAATATGTTGGTGGATATGAGTCTGGTATCTATGAAAAGAATCTAGAAAAGAACTTTGAAAAGGAAATAGATACGTTTATTCAGGAATGTGAATTGTATCAGGAAATATTATTTTCAAAGGCTCGCTGCACAGCTTCTATTACAGGAGAAGATCAATTGTCATTTGTTGAAAAGTTTGTAGATGGATTATATACCGTGGATGCTCAGCCAGCTAAGATGCATTATCCATTATTAAAAGATAAGAAAGAGTTTATTCAGATTACTGGTGGTGTTTCTTATAGTGCAATCAATCAGAATATTGAAGAAACTGGTGGCAAGTATTCACCAAAGTTAAATGTTCTTTCTCATTTACTGACATACGATTATTTATGGAATGAAGTCAGAGTGAAGGGAGGTGCTTATGGTACTGGATTTGCGGTCAATCAGAATGGAAATATTGGGGCATATTCATATCGTGATCCAGATGTTACAAATGCGATCAATGCATATAAGCATGTATATGAAAGAGTTGCTTCATTAGCAAGTTCCAATGAAGATCTGACGCAGATGATCATTGGTACGATTGCTTCAAGCGAACCTTTGCTTTCTCCACTATCAAAAGTGAGAGTTGCAGATCGCTTCTATTTTACAAATGTAACGTATGAAGATAGAAAAAATAATCGTAAATCAATCATCGAAACAACAGGGGAAGAACTTTCCACATACGCAGATGTATTTAAGAAAGCTTTAGATGAAGGATGTATCTGTGTTGTTGGAAATGAAGAAACATATAAAAAATTAGAAGGATATACAAAATTAGAAACAATCTAATCTTTCTAGAAAGAGGGGAAATGAATGGAAAGGAAGCGATTTGAAACAAAGACACAGATGGTTTTGTTTTTTCTGAATGGAAGTAAGAAATATTTTCTTCTTGCGATCATTTCAGGATGTCTTGTGTCTTTCATGGATATGATCAATCCAAGAATCATTGGGTTTACAGTCGACAGTGTTCTTGGAGATAAAGTAACAGAACTGCCAGCAGTGCTAAACAAAATGTTGATTTCTGTTGGTGGGACAGTGTGGATTAAAGAGCACTTGTGGTTTATGGCATTGCTTGTTGTGTGTATTGCAGCATTAGGTGCATTATTCCGTTTCTTTTTAAATCTTTTGAATGCAAAAGGGGCAGAGAAATTGGTACACACAATGAGAAATGAATTGTTTAATCACATCTTGCATTTACCATTTGTCTGGCATTCTGAAAACCAGACAGGAGATATCATTCAAAGATGTACGTCAGATGTGGAACAGATCAAAATCTTCTTATCTGAACAGTTAATATTCTTATTCCGAATTGTTATTTTGATTACATTTGCGATGTATTTCATGTTTACAATCAATGTGAAGCTGACACTTGTTTCTTCTATCTTTATTCCAATGATTATTGGATATTCCTTGTTCTTTCATAAAGGAATTGGAAAATCATTTGAAAAGGTAGACATTGAAGAAGGTAAACTTTCTTCTATTGCACAAGAGAATTTAACAGGTGTTAGAGTTGTTCGTGCATTTGGCAGAGAATCATACGAAAGAGAAAGATTCGAAGCACAGAATGAACACTACACAAATATGTGGGTGCATCTAATGCGCTTATTAGCTGCGTTCTGGAGCAGTTCTGATTTATTTTCGTATTTGCAGATTTTTAGTGTTTTATGTGTTGGCACGGTATTGTGTGTCAATGGAGAAATGAGTGCGGGTGATTTTATCGCATTCAACTCCTATACGACGATGTTAATGTGGCCAATTCGTAATATTGGCAGAGTTATCGCAAACCTGGCAAAAGCTGGAATTTCCATTGAACGTTTGATGTATATCATGAACAGTAAAGAAGAAAAGGATGTTGAAGGTGCAAAGGATGTCGATCTGCATCAGGATATTGCATTCAATCATGTATCTTTCCAATATGAAAATGGAAGTGCTGAAATCTTAGATGATATCAACTTTACAATCAAAGCAGGAACAACAGTAGGTATTCTTGGTGGAACGGGTTCTGGCAAGAGTACATTGATGTATTTACTGGATCGTCTATACGAACTGCCAGAAGAGAATGGTTCAATTACAATTGGCGGCGTTAATGTTAGAGATATTAAATTGAGCTGTTTGAGAACAAATATTGGTATGGTTTTACAGGAACCTTATCTGTTCTCTAGAACACTGGAAGAAAATATTGCCATTGCTTTGCCTGAAATGGACCGTGAAGAAGTAAAGCGAGCAGCGAAGATTGCTTCACTGGATCATGCAATTGAACACTTTAAAGAAGGCTATGATACGTATGTTGGAGAAAGAGGCGTTACACTTTCTGGTGGGCAGAAGCAAAGAACTGCGATTGCACAGATGTTAATTTCGAAACCTCCTGTGATGGTATTTGATGATTCTTTGAGTGCAGTTGATGCGGAAACAGATGCTAAAATTCGTCATGCGTTAAAAGAAAATGTCGGAAATTCTACAGTGATTTTAATTGCACAGAGAATTACAACATTGATGAATGCAGATTTAATTGTTGTGATGGATCATGGAAAAATCGTTGAGATGGGTAAACATGAGGAATTGATTCACAATGGCGGCATCTATCAGCAGATTTATGAATTACAAAGCAGAAGTGCTTCGGAGGTATCCAAATGAGCGAAAATAAGAATGTAAAACTCAAGTATTTTGGTATTCCAAAGCTGCTGCCTTTTGTAAAACCATACAAGAAGATCATGATCAGTATGATTATTATGGGTGCTCTTTCTTCACTGATTGATTCTATATATCCTTTGTTTAATCAATATGCACTGAATCATTTCATCGCATTGAAAACAACAGATACAATTGTTCCATTTATCATTGTATATATTGTGATTTTGATCGTATTTGTTATCTTGAATTTTGTTAGTACAACATGGGCTGGAAAGATTGAAATGAGTGTGAATCGTGATTTGAGAAATGCATCATTTAATCATTTACAGGAATTATCATTCTCTTATTTTAATCAAAACAATGTTGGTTATGTTCATGCTAGAGTTATGAGTGATACGGGTAGAATTGGACAGTTAGTGTCATGGGATATGATGGATATGGTATGGCAGGGATCTTATTTGTTATTTGTATTGATCAATATGGCACTCATTAATATTCATTTAGCAATGTATATTATGCTGATTATTCCTTTCGCAGTGATTCTGATTATTTTCTTTCAGAAGAAACTGGTTGCGCTGAATCGTAAGATTCGTGAAATCAACTCTAAAATCACTTCAAACTTCAATGAAGGCATTACTGGTGCAAAATCCATTAAGACACTGGTTGTTGAAAACAAGATCAATCATGACTTTGATGTAGATTCTGATGATATGGAAAAAACATCTGTTCTTGCGGGAAGATATTCCGCATTGTTCTCTTCTTTAGTTACAATGTTATCTTCTATTACATTAGCAATTATTCTATGGAAAGGTGGAATGATTAACCAGGAAGGTATCATTATGATTGGTACACTTTCTGTATTTATGACATATGCATTGAATATGTTAGAACCAATCCAGAGTATTGTTGGCGGTATTGCAAGATTGATTGCAATTCAAGTCAATATTGAACGTTTTACAACATTACTTGAAACACAGTCAGATGTAGCGGATCGCGTTGAAGTTGTTGAAAAGTATGGAGATACATTCCATCCTAAGAAAGAAAACTGGGAACCTTTATATGGAGATGTAGAATTCAAAGATGTATCTTTCAAATATCCTGATGGGAATGAAATGGTACTGGAACATTTTGATTTGAAAGTTCCACAGGGTACAAACGTTGCGATTGTTGGAGAAACAGGTGCTGGTAAATCTACACTTGTAAATCTAGTATGTCGTTTCTTTGAGCCAACATATGGTCAAGTACTGATTGATGGAAAAGATGCAAGAGATAGATCTCAGCTATGGCTGCATTCAAATATTGGCTATGTTTTACAGACCCCTCATCTATTCTCGGGTACAGTGAGAGATAACTTGAGATATGGTAAGCCAGATGCTACGGATGAAGAAATCTGGAAGGCATTGAAACTTGTGAATGCGGAATTTGTCATTGATAAAATGGATAAAGGTTTGGATTCTGAAGTAGGTGAAGGTGGAGATATGTTATCTACGGGTGAAAAGCAATTGATTTCATTCGCAAGAGCAATTCTAGCGGATCCTAAGATCTTAGTGTTAGATGAAGCTACTGCTTCTATTGATACATTGACAGAGAAAGCAATTCAGGATGCAATTTTTACAGTGATCAAAGGTAGAACATCTTTTGTGATTGCACATCGTTTATCAACGATTGTTGATGCTGATGTTATCTTAGTTGTAAAAGATGGCAAGATCATTGAAAGAGGAAAACATGCAGAACTCATGCAGGCACATGGCTATTACTATGATCTTTATACACGTCAGTATGAAGAAATGGTTACAAATACTGTGAGCGAAATAGCATAAAAACAAAGGTATCTCAATGCGAGATACCTTTAAATTTGAATGAATGATTCATGATGGAAAGAATATGCATATGCTTTGACTTCTTTATTTGGGTACATGATTGATAATGCTTTCATGTATGTTTTCAGCTGTGGAGAATATCTTTGCCTGATTTCTATTTCTGGTGCGTTATCTGTCTTATAGTCAATCAGAATGATATTTGAATCATTCATTGCTAAAAAGTCCATTGTACCAGTGATACGTTCCCCATTTTGTTCAACATAGAATGGGAATTCTTTATGAATTTCCATAGACAGGCATTGCTGATAAATATCTGATTGTGAAAAAGCCAGGATTCTTTGTTTATCTGTAGTGGATAAAGCATAAGCTTCTAAGTCTTGCATTGTCCATAGTTTATTCGGCAATGCTTCCATGATTTCATGCATCTTTGTACCATATTTACTGCCCGCAAGCTTGCTTGTTTCATCTAATACAGGCAATTCTTTAAATTCTGTACTGGATGGAGTATACAAAGAAGAAAGAAGTGCAGGCTGTATTGTTAAGTGTGGAAGTTCCTGGACATATGTCTTAGGAATTTCCTTTTCTTTTTCGACATCCATTTCATCTACTTCTGTGAGTTTGAAATATGGATCATCTTTCATTGCACTGTAGATCAATGCAGTCATGCCACCACGCTGTGATAATAGAGATAGATCAACAGGCTGTTTTAAGATATCCTTCTTTGTTGCATCAACAATAAACATTCTCTTTTCTGCACGTGTAATCGCAACATATAAAAGACGAATAAATTCTTCGATATCTTCTAAGTTAGAGTGATACTCTACAGCAAGTCTTTGAATGGTTGGCCGTTTTAAACGGTATGGCATTGTTAAATGGTTGATGCCAAGTTTTAATTCATCATCAATCATGACAGCACTGCTTTTGTCTCTAAAGTCATTTTTAGAAGTGCTCCACAGGAATACATTCTTATACTGCAATCCTTTGGATTGGTGAATGGTTGTAACAGTAACAACGTCATCATCTTTTCCTTTTGATACAGCTTCAGATGATTTTTCATCGACACTTGCTTCCATTGTTTCCAGGAAGTCCTGGATCGTATCCACTTTTGCATTGCTGGCTTGATCAAAGAGATAATCAAAGTTTGCTTTTTGATTGTTGTTAAGTCGATTATAGAAATCATGACGAATAGAAATCTGTGTGAGTAATTCAATAATATTTCTATCTTCCGCAATATGATTGAGTTCTTTTAATTCTGCAATGATTTCTGGATGCTCTTCTGATATACCTTCATAAATAGAACTGTGTCTAATTTTAAGAAGGGCTAGATCTTCATCAGAAAAATCATAGAAGTGAGAAGTTAATACTGAAACTAAAGCAATCGAATCTCTAGGATCTTTGACTGCACGAATCATAGAAAGAATTGTCTGACATAATTCAGACTGATAGAAGCCTTCTCTTGCATCAATTAAATATGGAATATTGTAGAAATCAAAAGCAGAACGAATCACAGTTTTATCTGCATGTGAACGTACAAGAATACAGAAATCTTTAAAGGATAATGCAGAATCTTCTTTTTTCATCAATAAGATTTTTTTCGCAATCCAGTATGCTTTCTGTTGTTTTGCGCTAAGTTCTTCATCTGCATCTTTTTCTTGCTTGATGAGTGTAAATTCAACAGGAACGATTTCTTCTTGCTGACGCGCAGTACCTACAGAAACGGTATCCAATTCTGTATAGGAATCTTTACATCCATCAACATTCATGATTCTGGAAAACAAATGATTGGAAAACTCTATAATGGAATTCATAGATCGGAAGTTATGCCGTAAAGTAATTTGAATTGTATCTGGATTATGCATGAGATTTCTCATTAGAGAAGGTTTTGCCTGTCGAAAACGATAGATGGATTGTTTGACATCTCCTACTCTGAATACGTTGTGTCCATTGGAAATCATATCAATGATTGCATTCTGTAAATCGGATGTATCCTGAAATTCATCTACCATGATTTCATCAAAGGAATCTTGTAAGATATGCGCTACTGTGTAGTTATTCGCACATAAAATATCATATGCATAGCGTTCCATGTCACTGAAATCCATGACAGCGTCTTCCTGCTTGGATGAAATAAATGCATTCCATGAATCTTTTGCCAGGGAAACGATATAAGATGTGATATCAGAAAGATCATTATGATCCTGGATCATCATTTTAGAATCATAATTATTTTTTAATAAATCTTTGATTTTATTATTGAGTGCTTTTCTTGAAGCAGTATATTCAGCATTCTTTGTGTCAGGACTTGTTTTACATAATGCTAGATTTTCTAAAGAATATGAATATTTAGAATAGTTGTGATCCTGAATGGCATTGATGCAATTGCGGATTGCGATTTCTTCCTGGTCTAGCGTTTCAAATTTGATCTTTTCATCACCATCGCCGTAAAAACGCATTTGATTTAAATATGATAACAGGCAATTTAAATCTAGTGAAAGACGGAAAAAGAAGTTCTCAAGCGTTGATTGGGATAAATCTGAAATGCGTGAAATTGGTGCATAGGAAGAAATGGCCTGTTGATACCAATCATCTGGATCAATGGTACTTTGTGCGTGTGTATTGATTGTATTGATAATGGAGTATAAAGAATCATAATCTTCTGCACGTGCAGAAAAATAAGAAATGACTTTATAGGATAAAGCAGGATCATTTTCAATATATTTCGCTAATGTATTGAGATATGCATCCTTTTTATAAATATTTACACTGCCTTGGGAAAGGACTTTCTTGGCTGTTGCAGGATCCAATCCAATGACAGAATAATATTTTTTAATGATTGTTAAACAATATGAGTCAATCGTAGTGATATTTGCGGCTTCTAATTCAACCAATTGTTCACTCAGCCATGCTTTTTCTTCATCGCTTGTTGTTTCCAGAAAGGCAGTATGCAATTCCTTCGCAAGACGTTTCTTCATTTCAGAAGCTGCAGCTGCAGTAAATGTCATCGCAAGGATACGAGAAACACGAACACGGTCTTGAATGACTCTTTTCTTTAATCGTTGTACAAGCACACCTGTTTTACCAGCACCTGCAGAAGCAGATACAAGTATATTTTTTCCTAAAGCTTCAACGGCTTGCTTTTGTTCAATATCTAAGTTCATGCTTCTTCCTTTCCGACTTTAAAACTGATATCCTCACAAGAAATGGGTGCAGGTTTTCTTCTTTCTCCATGGAATCGACAAATTGTCTTATAGTCACAATACAGACAAGCATTGTCTGTAGGAGATAAGTCAATTTCTCCATGTGTGACATGTGCATAGAAATATTCATAGATTTCCTTCAGACACTCTTCAATAAGTTCATAACTCATCTGTGTTTTTAAAGAAACGATATGTTTTTCATCGTCATCCATTTCTGTCAAACGCTTTGTAAACGTAAACCCTCTGAGTCTTCTTTCATTAAGCATTCGAACAAGTTCTGCTTCTTCACTCCAGTCTTGCTCCTCAATCTCTTTCTTCACTACTTTTTTAGCATCTGCCTGATAACTTTCGTCTTTTAAAGAATAGTAATAGGCACCTGCTGGCTCTATGTTGTAGAGCTTTTTCGCAATCATCATATATGTCATTAACTGTAATTGCTGACCAGATTTGATTTGTGCTTCACTTAATGATTTACTAGATGATTTATAGTCAAGGATGCGAATCAATTCATTCCCGTAGTGATCAATTCGATCAATCTTTCCAACAAGATCAACATGTTCTGTAACTTGTTCATGAAATTGGTGTTCAACTCTTTTGATTTTAAAAGAAGTATGATTTTCAAAATCATTCAAGAATACAAGCGCCTGTTGAATACCATGTACAATTCTTTCTTTTGTGATTTGATTGAAGATTGTTTCTGTTGGATGTAATGCATCTAATACATCAAATGCATCTTTTAAATATGTTCGAATCTGTTCCTCTGTAATTTTAGAATAGCCTTTACCATATTCTTTCACACTTGTTTCCAGTAATTCATGTTGCATATTTCCAACAGTTCTAGCATCAACACATGAATGATCCTGTTTTCTGACTTTTAAGCCAGATTGGATGAAATAGGAATATGGGCACGCAAAATAACGTTCAATTGTTGAAATAGAACCAGTAATACAATTGTTTTTCGCAAAGAGTTTTTTTGCGGTTTCTTCTGTTAAGGCATGATTTTTCTTTTTGTCTGGAGCTAAGGAAACAAGATTCCATTTCTCTAACATGTCTGGATATTTATTTTCAATTTCAAATGCCAGCTGAATTTCTTTTCCCTGGTAGTCATTTGTGTATGTAGAATAAATAAGTTTTTTTTCTGCACTGTTTTCAATCCAGGATAGTTGATCCATATAGAGTTGATAACGTGTAGAACGAGATGGATATTTCGTAATCTTTTCTACATAGGATTCATCAAACAATCCACTGCATTTTGGTACAGAAGGATAGTTTGCACCAGAAACAGAACAGACATAACTGATTTGCTTTGGCTCAACAGGATGTGTTAGATCTGTAATCACACAGAAATCGGATTGTAGAACCTGTTCATCGGAATGCAATGTTTCAAAGCAGCGTGCTAAAAATAAAAGATCTTGTTCCGTTTGAATATATGGTTCACATTCAATGATTGTCTGACGCATTGAAATACCAGCCTGTAATTCAGTTGGATCTTTCAGATAAGATGATTTGCGTACAATATCAAATGCACGGAATAAGAATTCATGAATGGATGTATATGTCAATAGACTATCGATTTCATCCTGGATCAAATCATAATATGCCTGTGCTTTTTCATAGGAAGCCTGATATTTTTCAATATCTTTTGCGTAGTTTGTATTTTCTAGATCAATTGGATCAGGAAGATCATATGTTGTTAATGTATCACGTAAGAATGCATATGTATCGTTACTGACTCTATGAGAGAATGCATTGTATTTCAATGCCTCTAAAAATGATTTGCGATCTTTATGAATCCCAAAAAGAATCAATGATTTAAAAAGCAATGGTAAGTGTAATGGCTTTGACTGCCTTAAAGATGAAAATGGAATGTTATATCTTCTAAAGACAGCTTCGTATAGAGGTAAAGCAGTAGCAGTGGATAGAATCACATTACAAGGAATCTGTTTTCTACAGATATCCTGTGCGATAGCTTCTGCTTCACTTCTTGCGTTTAGTGCATACTTCAAAGATACGTCTGGGGTATTGGATGGGTATGCTTCATAGTCATATGTTTTCTTTAGTTTTTCATAGATATCATAGTGGTAGAAATCTTTAATAAATTGATAATGTAATGAAATAGAATCTGAAGAAACAGGAATTCCATTTTTTGCATTGTCTTTTTCTGCGAAATCTAAAGTAAAGGCAATGTTGAGAATTTCTTTGAGTTCTTTTTCGTTCGCATTTGTTTCTGGAAGATCATCTACAGAAATTGAATATAGAATACATTCCTTTGCGAAAGATAAGATTTCTTGAATGAATACAGGAAAGAGGAACATTGCCTGATAAATAGGGAAATGTTCTTGTGCCTGTAATAGTTTATTAGATAGTTGAATACTTAAAACGAGATCATCATCTTTTTCTTCTTTGAGAAAAGTTGAAAGAGGAATGATTTGTGTGTCGGTTACAATACCATGATTTTGGCTGGATAGTTTTCTTAAAATAGGATCTTTTTGATCGCTCGATGCAATTATTTTTTTCATGGATATATTCTACAATGAATTTGTTTTGAAAGTGTTAATAATATTAACAATTGAATGAAGAGTGGATATGCTATAATTGTGACAAACTAAAGGAGTATTTTTAGTATGAGAAGAAGAAATTCAAACTGGTGGGTTTGGTTAATATTATTTTTTGTTTTTTCAGGTGGCATGAGCTTTATGCTGCCATTGTTTTTAATCATTGCGGTCGTTGTTGGAATTGCGATTGCTTCTGTTTCCACATATAAAAACAATAGTTCTGACGAGCAGTCTTTCAATCAGTTTTCATCCTATCGAAGAGAAAACAGATATCAGAGAAGTGGCAGCAGTCAATCCAGTAAAATCGCAAAAATCAATTTATATTTAAGACAGTATTTTAAATCTAGAAACAGTATTCGCGTCGTGGACCAAATTGAATTGCGTTTGAGAGAAGAAAAATATGCTTCTTTATCTTCCTTGGATGTATATCGTAATAATACATATATCTGTTCTTTGAATGATTACCAGAGAAGATATCCAGAATCTTATTCTGCAATCATTAATGATCTTTATTCCACACAGGCAAATTCTCCTTTACAGGCTGAAGTATTTGATGCTGAAGTGGTAGAAAATCCACAGCCAAAGAAGGAAGAAACTGTAAAGAAAGAAAAGAATGCACAATATTTCATTGAAGAAATAACAAGCTTGAATAATGATATTCCGGATGAAGAGATTTCCAATGGTTTATATGAAACGGCTTCTTTATTGAAACAGGTGCAGACATTAGAGTCTAAGTTTCCGAATTCTAAAGATAAGCTGAAGAAACTGTATGAGTATTATTTACCAATCTTGATCAATATCTTGAATCAGTATCGTAATCTGCAGTATGCAAAAACTGATCCTTCTTATGAAGATACAAAAAATAAATTGATTCGTACAATTCATCTGATCAATGATGCAATGGCTAAGATCATTTCTTCTATGACAGATGAAGATTTCATTAATTTATCTGCAGATATTTCTACATTAGAAGCAGTATTGAAAAAAGATGGATTAACGAGTGATGGCAGTATGCGCTCAAGCGGCCAGGGAAGATGATTTATGAGTGATAGAAATGATGAAAAGAATCGTCTTTGGAATGAAGTGTTTTCAAAGAAAAGAACATATGAAGAAAAAGATGATTCAAACATTGAACTAACAATAGAAGCACCAAAGAAAGAATCTGCACCTTCTACAACGGATGCAATTTTAAAAACGGCAGATAAGGCAATGCAGGAGTTGAATCGCATCTTAACAAAACAAAAAGAAGATCTTCAACAAATGCAGGAACAGTTGAATAAGAAAGAACCAGCACGCGCACAGACACAAAGAGACATTGATTTAGAAACACTTGAGAAACAGCTTAAAGATGATTATGGAATTGAACCAACAAAAGAAGTGATCAAAGAATTTGATCAAGGAAAGGTATTCCAGGAAATTGAAACTGAAGTATCTCAAAAAATTATTGGTCAGGATGAAGCTGTGAAAAAGGTTTGTGTTGCGTTCCGTCGTCCTTTTGTGATGGGTGAAAATGAGAATGGCATTAAGAATGTGATGCTTATACACGGCCCACGTGGTACAGGAAAGCATTCTTCCATTCATGAAGTGGCGAGTGCATTGTGTCAAAGAAACATTCTTGCGAGCAATGAAGTATATACGATGGATATGTCTCGCTATACATCTGCTTCACAAGAACAGATTTTCTTGCAGGATCTGTACGAGGCTTTAAATGGCAAAGGAACTGTGATTTGCTTTGAAAACTTTGAATCTTCATTTGCGTCATTTCTTAGAATGGTGGATGCATTAGTGATTGATGGAAAAGTTGTATTGAATAAGAGATATGTCTTGAATAAAGGTGTTTTAGTGGAAGCACAGACGGGTCTTGTGAAAGATGCGATTGATTCATTGCATGTGAATGGTAAATATCTTGTGTTTATTACAAATGGAAAAGTATCTGGCGTGCAGAATGCATTTGGTGCGGACTTTATGTATCACGTATTAGATGACATTACATTTGTACAGCTAGATGATGAAGCCATCAGCAAGATCATTATTCAAAATACAGATGCATTTGTTGAAAAATGTAAAAACAATCTGCATATTGATGCGAAAGTGGATGAAAGTATTCGTTGCTGGGTACATACACATTTTGATAAAACACAGGGAATTGATGCAATTCGTTCTGTCTTTCATGATTTTTATGTATCTATTTCAGCCTTTGTTTTAAATGAGAACTTAGGCAGCAATGAAGAAATTCTTTTACAGGAAGCAGATGGCATGCCATATGCAGTCTATGGAAGCAAGAAACAAGTATTATCAAGAGAAAAGAACAGTGCAGAAGAAATTGAAGCAGTGAATAAAGAACTTGATGAAATTGTAGGTCTAGATAAAGTAAAAAACTATATCCGTTCTTTACAGGCTCATATTTCTTTACAGGAAAAAAGAAAACAGCAAGGTCTCAAGAGTGCTTCTGTTTCCATGCATATGATTTTTACGGGTAATCCAGGTACAGGGAAAACAACCATTGCCAGGTTACTTGCACGTTATTTAAAAGCTATTGGTGTATTGAGTGAAGGACAGCTTGTAGAAGTAACAAGAGCAGACCTGGTTGCACAATATGTTGGTCAGACAGCACCATTAACAATGTCTGTGATCAAGAGCGCAATGGGTGGTGTATTGTTTGTGGATGAAGCATATTCTCTGTATCGAGGAAAAGATGATTCATTTGGTCTAGAAGCAATTGATACGCTTGTCAAAGCCATGGAAGATCATAGAGATAATCTGATTGTCGTATTGGCTGGCTACAAGAAAGAAATGGCTACATTTCTGGAAGCAAACTCTGGTTTGAAGTCTAGATTTCCAAATTTAATTAACTTTGATGACTACACTGGAACACAGCTTTATCAGATTGCTTGTATCCAGGCAAAATCAAAGGGATATGAAATCAGTGAAGATGCGAAAGAGCCATTGATCCAATACTTTAATGAAGTACAGTCCATCAATGCTGAAGAAGCTGGCAATGGTCGTCTAGCTAGAAATGTTGTAGAAGAAGCCATTCTAAAACAGGCAGAAAGACTTGTGAATTCTACAGATCAGAAAGAAATGACGGAATTAAAGAAGGAAGATTTTGACTATACTGTAAAAGTAAAACCAAAGCAGGAAAGCAATGAACCTTCTTTGAATGATATCATGAATATGATGAAGTAAGAAAAAGGCACACGTTGCCTTTTTCTTTTTGGAAAAATCTTAATTATTGGCATGCATATAATATTATTCTGTATATATGAGATGCTTGAATAATGATATAATGCATGGGTCGAGGTTGAGTGTATGAAGAAATATGTTCCTTTATTATTGTCATCTGTTTTAGCTTTCACGAGCATCCAGTCATTTACTGTTTTTGCAGAAGGTGAAGATGACGGTAACATAGAAGAAATATCAGAAGAGGGTGAAGAAAAAGCGGTGGAAGATACAAATCTACGTATTTTATTCACAAGTGATCTGCAGGATCATATTCTTCAATATAAACAGGCAGATAATGAGGAATATGTTACTTTAGGAGGCTATTCTCGTTTAGCAAATCTTATTCAGCTCAATCGTACAGAAAATACGGTGTTGATTGATGGTGGTAATTTCTCTACTGGTTCAGCATTCAGCTGCTTGAATTCTACAAGTGCACCAGATTTATCTTTGATGTCTATGTTTGGCTATGATGCCATTGCATTAGGGGATGAAGAATTTACTTATGGAACACAGACACTGGCTGATATGATTGGTGTGAATGAAACGGTTCCTACATTATTAACTGGTAATCTGAATTATTCTGACAGTGAAGCTGGAAAAGCATTGAAGAGTACATTGGCTGAAAAGGGTGGTTCTACATATAAAGTTGTTGAAAGAGCGGGGAAGAAAATTGGCATCTTTTCAGTGATGAAAGAGCAATCTATTTCTAGTGATGATGTCTCTTTGGAAAGCGCAGTAGATTCAGCAAAAGATATTGTTTCTTCATTGAATGAAGAAGGTTGTGATTATGTGATTGCGATTGCACATGGTGGTGATGCATTCGCACATGAAATTGCAAAGAGCGTTGAGGGTATCAATACTGTTATTGCTTCTTGTGACGTTGTTGAAAAATGGAAAGTTGAAACAGAAGGAGAAACAAATATTGTTTCTTGTGGAGAAAATGGACAATATCTTGGTGTATTAGACATCAATAAAGAGGATGGTTCTATTAGTGGATATCAGTTAGTCGCAGTCACAAGTGAAATTGAAGAAAACCCAGATGTTGCGTATAGAATCAATGACTATACAAACCAGGTATCTTCTGCATTATTTGATGCATATGGTGTTTCTGTGGATAAAACAATGGCAGCGAATCCATTTAACTTTACGCCAGTCGACCATAGTACTAATGAATTATTGAATAACAATACTGCGGATCTGATTACAAATGCATATGCATTGGCATATGATGACTGGTATGCACAGTGGTATGCTTCCTGGAAAGCTAAGAAAAAGCAGATGTTGAAAGCAGCGCAGTCTTTAGTCAATAAGAATACGGAAGAGCAGCCTGCAGAAGAGTCAACAGAAGAACAGGCTGAGGCAACTCCTACACCAACACCAGATACTCCTGAATATAAAAAACTCGAAGAAATCCAGAATATGAAGCCAACGGTAAAGAAACGTGCGATTGGTTTAATCAGCAAGAAGGAAATTCAGTCTACATTTACAAAGGATTCTATTTCGGCATTGGATGCATATAATGTTGTTCCAAATGGTACAGGCAGTGATGGCAGTTATGGGGAATCGTTAACTCTTGTATTCTTAAAGGGCAGTGATGTACGTAAGCTTTGCGAATATGATGTTACGTATGGTAGAAAAGGTGATGGAGAAAATCAGTTGTATTTTTCTGGCTTGAAATATACATACAGTGATTATCGCCAGGATAATAACCATGTAGAAGAAGTATACGTTGATGCGGTGAATGATTATTATGTTCCTGTACACAATGATGAGCTATATCCTGTTGTTACAACATTATCTACCGCAAGAGATTTATTAAATCTTTCTTCATATACAGATGGCAGTCTGAATGTGCGTTATTATGATGTGAACGGTGGAAAGATTCAAAAATTGGGCGCAAATGTATTAACATATAAAAAGAAAGAGCTGAAATCTTTTAAAGCAATCTGTACATATCTTTCAGAACTGGAAAGAAACAGTGATAATATCGCAGAAATATCTTCCAGCTATAAAAATGCTGCAGAAGTCAAAACAGAAGATACAGAATTTACACTGTGGGGTTTCTTTAAAAATACAACAGAATCACAGCTTTCAAAATATATAAAACTTGTTTCTGGAATCCTTGTAGCGATTCTATGTATCAAGTTATTAGCATTTATCATTTCTAAAAAGAGAGAAAGATGAGGAGAATCAAGATGAGTGAAAACAAACAGGCACAGGCTGAAGAAATCAAATTAACACTTGATCCTGAAGCAGAAGAACAAGAAGCTCAAAAAGAAGAACAGGCAGAAGAAACAGTTGTTGAAAAAAATCCTATTGATGAAGCAAATTTATCTGAAGTGGAAAGACAGACTGTGAATGAATTTTCTTCTAAGATCGACATTATGGAAAGTAATACTGTTTTACAGTATGGTTCTGCAGCACAGAAGAAAGTATCTGATTTCTCAGATACAGCTTTAAATAATGTTCGTACAAAGGATCTTGGTGAAATTGGTACATTATTGAGTGATCTTGTAGTGGAATTGAAAGAATATGATGCAAATGAAACGGAAAAGAAGGGTTTCTTTGCTTCTTTATTTGATAAGGGTGGAGATTCCGTTACAAAGTTTAAGGCAAAGTATGACAAGGCAGAAGCAAATGTTGAAAAAGTTGCAAAGATGCTGGAAGATCATCAGATTACTTTGTTGAAAGACATTGCTTTGTTAGATGAATTGTATGCTCGCAACCAGCAGAATACAAAGGAATTAACAATGTATATCTTAGCTGGTAAGAAAAGAGTGAATGAAATTCGTGAGAATGAACTTCCAGAACTAACAAAGAAAGCAAAGGAAAGTGGCTTGCCAGAAGATGCACAGGCAGCAAATGATCTGGAACAGGCTTGTGTTAGATTTGAAAAGAAGTTATATGATCTTGAATTGACAAGACAGATTTCAATTCAGATGGCACCTCAGATCAGACTCGTTCAGAATAACGATACACTGATGACAGAAAAGATCCAGTCTACACTTGTGAATACAATTCCTCTATGGAAGAACCAGATTGTTCTTGCTTTGGGTATTTCTCATTCTAAGGAAGCAATGGAAGCACAAAGAGAAGTTACGGATATGACAAATACACTTCTCAAGAAAAATGCTGAAACATTGCACCAGGCAACTGTGGATACAGCGAAGGAAAGTGAAAGAGGCATTGTTGATCTTGAAACATTGCAACATACAAATGAACAGTTGATTTCTACATTAGAAGAAGTGCAACAGATTCAAAAAGATGGCAGAGAAAAGCGTGCACAGGCTGAACAGGAACTTGCCAAGATTGAAAATGAACTTACAAATAAGCTGTTAGAAATCAATGCTGAGAAAAAGCAGGTTGAAACAAACGAATAAAAATAAAAACAGAAGAACAAGCAGTTACATGCAAGTTCTTCTGTTTTGTTATTCATCTTTACTGTGTAGAAGCAGAATACCGTGGATCCCAATGAGTAGTGCAATAAAATCTATCGAAAGGACTTCACTGAGATACAGGATATCTTCATAACCACCTTGAATTAATGCAAAAGCAATTAAGGGATATCCAATCTTTTTTACAATCAGCCATCCAGTAAGTAATAAGACGATTGAAATTGTAATATATAGCTTTCCACTCGTTTTTTTGTTCATAGTTTCATGTACAACTAGATTGTAATCTGTTGCTTTCCTCCTTTTGTTTTGTGTGTAAAATGGAATAAGAAATGATGTTTTCTTTTATTAATTATAGTATAAGCAATTATTTTGGAAGATGTGAAATATTGAGCTAAACGTGACTATTTTGAGACGTAGTGAAAGCAAAGCCATATTAAAATTTTAGTGGGGAAAAAGTATGGAATATAGAGTGATAATCATTGATGACGATGTACAGGATTCTATTTTGATCAAAAATGAAATTGAACATATTTATATGGATGGCATTACATTTTATGTGCAATGCGTAACAGATAAACAATTTATGAATGAAATGTTTGAAGTTGAGAATCCAGTGTTTTTTGATCTGTATGTGATTGATATTGATATGCCATATCGAAATGGTGTCTGTATTTCTAATGAAATTCGTAAAGTTAAACCTAATGCAAAGATATATCTGTCTTCAAATCATGATGATTTAATTCTGCAGTTTGGAATTGATGGCTTTATTCGTAAAGCAAATTTAAAACATGATGTTCCTATGATGTTATATCGTTTTCTTCAGTCAATGAAAGCAACTAGAAAATATGTGTATGCATATAATGGTGAAGTGCAGTCAATTGATTATCAGGATGTTATGTATATTGAAGTTTGTGATAATGATGCAAATATCATCACTCAAAAAAACAAAACAGGTTTTCGCGAAAGAAAAACATTAAAACAATTTGAAAAGATATTTCAACAGCCAGATTTTATTCGAATTTCCAAAAGGTATATTGTGAATTTATATAACGTTGATATGTTGTCCAATGGAACATTCAAAATGAAAAATGGTGTTTCTTTGAAAATCCCTAAAAATAACCTAGAAAAAATAAGAAGAGCATATATAACATATTGCTTACGGAGATGACTATGAAAGTATTATTATTTTTACAGATTGTAGTTAGAGTCTTGTTTTTGAACCATTTGATGAGTAAAGCTGGGAAGATATGTATGATTGGTGGTTTTTCTGTTCTGTTGTTCTGGATGGATGGAAGAAACGTATTTACTAGTCCAATTTATTCCACAATGCTTCTTTTAGTGATGGAAATTGTATTTTTTATCATTGATAAAAGAAAGTTTCATGCGGAAGATCTCTTTTCGTGCTGTGTATTAGAAAGTGGTATTGCGGTATGTAATGCAGCCGCAATATACGTTGTGAGTATGATTATATATAACAATCTGGATTATAAGCTATTACACAATAATAATTTGCATATTGCCTGGATCGTATCTTTATGTATGCAGGGAATCTTGCTTTTTGCTTACAAGAAATGGAATCGGAAACAGCTGCATCTGCCATCTGTGAGTTATTCTGTATATTCTTTACTTCTGATTTTTCTGATCATTGTATTAGATTGTTTTGAAATCGCATTGTGTACAGATGAAATGACGAAATCTTATTTAGGTATTTGTCTGTATTGTTTCATGATTTTCTCTGTTGTATTGATTTACTGGTCCATACATTTAATTCAGGAAGAAGAAAAATTAAAGGAACAGGAAATTCTTGCGGAGTTGTATAAACAGAATAGTATTTCTGCGAACCAGTTGTTAAATACAAAGAAGGAATTATTGAAAATCAAACATGATTTAAAACACTATGTGAATGCATTAGATGATGAGGCAATGAAAGAAAAATATCTTAATGAAATCAATCAAGACCTGATTCCAGTAGAAACAGGAAATACTGTGCTAGATGTATTGTTGAATCATACAAAACAACAATGTAAAGAAAAAGGAATCACGTTTTCGTTTGTTATGACACTGTCTCATACAGTCAAGATGGAAGATAGTGACTTATATCTATTAATATCAAATTTGCTGGATAATGCAATGCAGCACGTTGGAAGCAAGAAGAATATCGTTCTTGAAATCAGTGAAGTAGGCAATTGTCTGAAAATCATTGAGAGAAACTCTATTGATCACAATGTATTAAAAGATGGAGAATTCATTGTTTCATCCGCTGAGAGTCATGGATATGGATGGGCAACAATCAAGCAAATCGTTGAGAAATATCATGGTGAAGTAATGTGTGAAGAAATATTTGAATGTGTAGAAATACGCATGTTATTGTGGGATTGCATATCTTCATGATCACTTAATAATTCATTGCCTGTTTGTAGAGTATAATTTTACATATGGCAAAAAAGAGAAGAAAGAGAAAAAGAAAAGTTAACAAGAAAAATGTTCTAATTGTTATTTTGCTGGTGTCTTTAGTGATTTTTGGAATCTCTTCCTGTTTGAAGGATCTTCAAAGAGTTCGTGAACAAGAAGAAACACCTGTGGAAAGTGCATTGATTCGAAACACATATGACTGGTCAAAACTTGTAAAAGATGGAGATCGTATGTCTTATGAAGATGATCAATATACATCTATGCAGGGCATTGATGTCTCTTCTCATCAAGAGTGGATCGACTGGGAAAAAGTAAAGAATTCTGGAATAGAATTTGCATATATTCGTGTTGGTTATCGTGGCTATGAAACAGGAAAAATTCATAAAGATTCTTACTTTGACTACAATATTCAACAGGCAAAGAAGAATGGTTTAAAGGTAGGTGTGTATTTCTTTTCACAGGCTGCTACGGTAGAGGAAGCAAGAGAAGAAGCTGAATTTACATTGCGTGAAATCAAAGACTATGCGATTGATCTTCCGGTATGTTTTGATATTGAAAAAGCTGGTGAGGGCAATGGCAGAGTGGATCAATTGAGTCAAGAAACATGGACGCAGAATGCGGTGACTTTTTTACATGTGATTCAGAATGCGGGATATCAGACAATGATTTATAATAGTGCTCGTCTACTGGAACAGTATTTCTTGTTGGAATATATGCAGGAATTTGAAACATGGGTAGCACATTATGATACGGAATATCCTGACTATCCATATGCATTTTCAATATGGCAATACACAGATTGTGGTACAGTAGATGGTATTGAAGGAACTCACACAGACATGGATATTATGTTTGTGAAGAAAGGATAAGGAAATGAGTGAAGTTTTAAAGGAAAGAAATGAAATGGATCCTGCGTACATGTGGGATCTCAGTACGCTATTTCACAGTGATGATGAATTCGAAGATGCATTAGAAGCAGTAAAAGCAAGTGTAGAAGATCTTGCTAAGTATGAAGGTACATTAACAAATGCTTCCGCAATCAAGACATTCCTGGATGCGGAATATGGTGTGATGTTGAAAGTGACAGATATTTTCTCTTATGCTTCTTTAAGAAAAGTTGAAGATACAAGAGATACAAAGGCACAGGGAATGTATGCAAAGGCATATAGTGAAGTTGTTAAGATGCAGACGATCTGTTCCTATGCTGAACCTGAAATTTTAAGCAATGATGAAGAAACATTAAATACAATCATTCAGGATGATTGTTTAAAAGACTATAAGATTTATCTGGAAAATCTTGTTCGTGCAAAAGCACATACATTATCTAATAAAGAAGAAGCTATCATGGCTTCTTTTGCGGAAGCATTGAATACGCCAGAAGAAGCTATGGGTGCATTGTTATATGCAGATATGTTATTTAAGGATGCTTTGGATAGTGAAGGAAAAGCACACGAAGTAACAGCTGCGAACTATATTCTTCTTCAAACATCACAGGATCGTGTATTAAGAAAGAATGCATTTGATTCTTTCTATGAAAGCTTTGCACATAATAACAATACATTAACAGCAGTCTATGCTGGTAATGTTAAGACATGTACAACAGAAGCTAGACTCAGACATTATGATTCATCTCGTCAGATGAGAATGGCAAGTGATAATATTCCTGAGACGGTATATGACAACTTGATTGAAACAGTACATGCAAGAATGGATCTCATGTATCGCTATGTGCGTTTGAGAAAGAGACTCTTGAAACTTGATGAAGTACATTACTATGATTTATATGCACCATTAACAAGCGGCATTACAGATACATATTCCTATGAAGAAGCACAGCGTATGGTTCTTGATGCTGTAGCACCTTTAGGGAAAGAATATGTTGAAAGAGTACAGGAAGCATTTGATCAGAAATGGATTGATGTTTATCCAAACAAGGGCAAAGAAACAGGAGCATTCTCAGCAGGAACATATGATTCTAACCCTGTCATCAAGATGAACTATACAGGTACATTAGATTCTGTCTCTACACTGGCACATGAAATGGGACATTCTCAGCATACATGGCTGACAAATCATACACAGCCATTCCAGTATAGTGAATATACAATGTTTGTAGCGGAAGTTGCTTCTACAGTGAATGAAAATCTGTTAATTGATCAGCTGCTTGAAAAAGAAACAGATCCTAAGAGAAGACTTGCGTTATTGAATCAATATCTAGAGGGATTCAAGGGTACAGTTTATCGTCAGACAATGTTTGCGGAATTTGAAAAGGAAGCACATGCGATGTGTGAAAGAGGAGAAGCTTTAACAACGCAGTCATTGAATGATCTATATCTGAATTTAATCAAATTATATTTTGGTGAAGATATGGTTGTTGATGATGCGGTGAAGTATGAATGGAGTAGAATTCCTCATTTCTATAACATGTTCTATGTTTATGTATATGCAACTGGATATTCTTCTGCATGTGCTATTTCTGAAAAGATCTTGCATAAGGAAGAAAATGCATTAAAGAACTATCTTGAATTCTTGTCTATGGGTTCTAGTCAATATCCATTGGATGAATTAAAGCATGCGGGTGTTGATCTAACAACACCTGAACCAATTAATATTGCTTTAGATAAGTTTGAAAGAGTCATTGAAGAAGCTGAAAAGATTGCGGATGAATTAGGATTCTAATGATGTTTAAGAAAACACCTTCCTGGTATTTTACTGAGAAGGTGTTTTTAAATGTCTTTTTCTCTTTTTACATCTTTGATGTATTCTGCAGTGCATTTTCCAGAAGTTAAATTTTGAATTTCTGTTTCAATTTCTTTGCTTTCTGTTTCAAATAAACATGTAACCTGTTCATCATACATATAATCTACAACATTTGTATTTCTATGCAGCCAGTTTTCCATTGTTCCAGATAATTCATATGGATAAGTAATGGAATATTGATGAAATATGACATCCACAACTTTATCTGCCTGCTGCAGTGCAGTAGAAACAGAAGAAGAATAGGCACGGATCAAACCGCCAGCACCTAATTTAATACCTCCAAAGTATCTAACAACACAGGCACATACATCCTGAATATCACTTTTAAGGATTGCTTCTAACATTGGAACGCCTGCAGTACCAGCTGGTTCTTTGTTATCACTGGATCGCTGAATCATGTTGTTTTCACCACATACATATGCCGTACATACATGATTGGCATCATTGAATTCTTTTCTGATTTCTTCGATATAGTTTCTTGCTTCATCTTCGGAATGAATTGGTTTAAGACAAGTGATGAATTGAGATTTTTTGATAATTTGTTCGTATCTGTATTCTTGTTTTAAATGCATAGAAATATTGTACAATATTTGTTATGGGAAGAATACATCAGTTAGATACACAAACAGCGAATTTAATCGCAGCAGGAGAAGTTGTTGAAAGACCAATGGGTGTCGTAAAGGAACTTGTGGAAAACGCTATTGATGCGGGCAGTACACAAATTACGATTTCTATTGAAGAAGGCGGTATCTCTAAAATTACGATCAGTGATAATGGATGTGGTATGAGCAGTGAAGATGCAGAAATGGCATTTAAGCGTCATGCAACGAGTAAGATCCAAGGTGAGAATGATTTGTTTTCGATACATACATTAGGTTTTAGAGGAGAAGCATTACCAAGTATTGCTTCTGTTTCACAAGTTACTTTAGTTACGAGTGATGGAAAAGATAATACACGTGTTGTGATTGCATATGGAGAAAAGAAGAGAGCATCTCCATATCCTTGTAATCAAGGAACAGAAATTACAGTGGAAGGCTTGTTTTATCATACACCAGCTCGTTTAAAACATATGCGTTCTGCTTCTTATGAATCTAGTTTGATTCAAGATGTTATTAACCGTTTTGCTTTATCTCATCCAGAAATTGCATTTCATTTTATTAATGATGGCAGAGATGTTTTTAGAACAAGTGGACAGGGAAATCTATTAGAAGTTGTGTTTAATGTATATGGCAGAAGTGCGAGTGAAAATGCAATTGAAGTTGATTTTGAAGACTTTGATTATCATGTGACTGGGTATTTGATCAAACCGGAAATTACACGTGCTTCTAATAAGATGATGCATGTATTTCTGAATGGAAGAATGGTTAGAACATATCGTATCTATAAGGCAATTCAGGATGGATATGAAGGGCTGATTCCAAGTGGAAGATATCCTTTGTGTGTTTTATCCATTGAAATGGATCCACATCTATTAGATGTAAACGTACATCCATCTAAGTGGGAAGTACGTATTTCCAAGGAAATACAACTAGAAACGTTGATCAAAGATCAGGTACACCAGGCATTGAATGTTGAAGATATCATTCCTGTAAGAGAAGTCAAAGAAGCAAAGATTGAATACTACCAGCCATTATCTTTTGATGAAGAAGAAATGAGACCAGAAATAGAACTTCCAAAAAAAGAAACTGTAGAAGAAGTACATGAAGATGTGTCTGTGGAACAATCTATCCGGCAGGAAAAAGAAGAAGATGAAGCATTGCTTAGAAGTTTAATGGCAAAAGTGGAACCTGTTGAAGAAAAAGGTGAAGAAAGTGTTCCTTTACCTGAACTGCGTGTAATTGGTCAATTGCATCGTGCTTATATTTTATGTGAAACAGACCATGCACTGGCTGTTGTCGATCAAACGCGAGCATATCGTAAAGTGTTGTTTGAAGAAATTTTAAATCAAATGGATCAAGAAGCGTTGATGCAGGATTTACTTGTTCCGTTGACGGTACACACAAGTGATGATATTGTACAGAGATGTGATGAAATCAATGAAGTATGTAAAGAATATCATCTTGTGTTTGAACCATTTGGTAATGATACGTTGATTGTTCGCAGTCTGCCAGTCTGGATGAAAGATATAGATGAACAGTTCTTAGTGGATCTGATAGATGCATTTAAGAGTGATGATTCTTTGCATTTTGCAAAAATGAAAAAGCAGGAAATTGCGAAGATTGCCTGTTCCCATATAAAAAAGAAAAGTAATTTATCCATTGATGAAATGAAAGAATTGATTCAAAAGTTATCACAATGTAAAGAACCAATGATGTCTGTAGATCATAAACCAGTCTTATTTTTCATGGATGTAAATGATCTAATAAAGGAGTTCCGATGAAAAAAGTAATTGTTGTTGCGGGACCTACTGCGGTAGGAAAAAGTGATTTCGCAATTGAAATTGCCAAAAGATATGGTCTAGAAATTATTTCTGGTGATTCCATTCAGGTATATCGTGGATTAGATATTGGCAGTGGAAAAGTGACAGAGGAAGAAACACAAGGAATCAAACATCATTTGATTGATATCTTATCTCCAAAAGAATCTTATAGTGTTTCAATGTTTCAGTCTATGGCGAGAGAACTTATGGATTCTAGTGAAAAACCAATGATCATTTGTGGTGGCACAGGTTTGTATTTAAAGGCTTGTCTGTATGACTATACGTTTGAAAATGAAAAAGAAGATGCATATGATCCTGCCTTAGATGCATATACAAATGAACAACTGTATGAAATGTTGAAAGAAACAGATCCAATGCAGGCAGCAAAGATTCATCCAAATAATCGTAGAAGAGTTATGCGTTCTTTAACAATTCAAAAAAATACTGGCAAGAAGCAAAGTGATATTGAAAAAGAACAGAAGCATGAATTGTTATATGATGCATATATCATAGGCTGCACGATGGAAAGAGAGCATTTGTATGCAAGAATAAACAAGAGAGTAGAAAATATGTTTTCCAAAGGCCTGGAACAAGAAATCAAACATTTATTAGATACAGGTGTTTGTTTTGAGGATACATGCATGGAAGGCATTGGCTACAAAGAATGGAAAGATTATTTTGAAGGAACTTGTACAAGTGAAGAAGTGATGCACTGTATTCAGAAACATTCAAGAAACTTTGCGAAAAGACAATACACATGGTTTAAAAACCAGATGCCAGTGCATTGGATTGATATGGAACAAGAAATCACAATCTGGGATGATTTAGAGACATTCCTGAAAGGTGAATAAGTATGATAACGAAAAAAATTAAAAAGAATATTTGTAATACAATCGTTGGAAAGAATATTGTTATATGGAGTGTTGTCATGCTTCTTTTATGGGCAGCATTACTTCCATTACATGAAACAAGTCAAAGTATTTCATTTGTTTTTGTTGGAATGATTATTTTAGCAGTACTGATTTTGATGAGTTATGTTTATGGATGCAAAGAATATCGTAAGTTCACAAAAAGGATTGTATCTGTAGAAACATTTAACCAAGAAGTATTTCAGACATACAAGCATTTTTCATTATCGAATCAATGGCTTGTTTATCATAAAGGAAATGAATTTGTTCCATTCTTGCGACAGAATATTGTATCCATTTATTTTGATGGAAAGAAAATATTGATTGATGAAGCAGATAAAAATGGTGTTTTTGTTTTAAATGGGAATGCAAAAGAAAATCAAATGATCCAAGACTGGTATCATACAAACGCATAGACATTTGCATATGCTTGTCGTTTGACTTTCGTTCAAACTTATATAAACTATTAAATATACTACGAAAAGGAGGTGTATAAAATGACAAATTTTAATACACAGGCAAGAGGTTTTGCACAGGATGATGTGAATACATACCTCGTAAAAGTTTTTACAAAAATGGGATTAGGTTTAGCTGTTACAGCTTTGGTTGCAGCAGTTTGTTATTTTACAAATGCATGGTACTACTGGTACAGCTTGACAGGTGGAATTGGAACAATCATTCTAGTTCTCGCACAGTTTGGTGTAGTCATTGGCTTATCTAGTCAGATTACAACAATGAAGAGCTCTACAGCGAATCTATTGTTCCTTGCTTATGCTGCATTAACAGGATTTACATTCTCAACACTTGTATATGTTTATACAACAGCTTCTGTATTTGGAGCATTCCTGTTTGCGGCAGTGTTATTTGGAAGCTGTGCAGTCATTGGTGCAACAACACATAGAGACTTGTCTCAATTCTCAACATTACTGATGGGTGGATTGATTACATTGGTTATTGCTTCCATTGCTTCTATGTTTATTCCAGCATTGAGAGATAGCTTATTCTTATCTTATCTAGGTGTGATTATCTTCTTAGGACTTACAGCCTGGGATATGCAGAGAATCAAGTCAATGTACTACAGTGTTGGCGGATATGGTCAGTTAGCTGACAATCTTGCAATCTATGGTGCATTTGAACTTTACCTGGATTTCATTAATATCTTCTTATATGTATTAAGAATCTTTGGAAGAAATTCAAACAATAACTAATCACAGAGTAAAAATGATATAATAGGCGGGACTTAGGTCCTGCCTGTTTATTTGGAGAAAATTATGATCGTTTCAGAGTATAACTTTACAGATTATTATCATAAATACATAACTATTGAAGCAGATGAATTAACAGAACAATTAAATGATATTGTAAAAATCACAGAAAAGGATTGTTATGTGTTGTGTTCTTCATATTGTGATGAAGAAGGTTTGATTCATTTCAATGTGTTATCTGTTGGACAAAGCTGGGAGCGTTGTACAAGAGGGTTGAAGAATAAGAAAATGCTTGGTGATTTCACAATTGATGAAGTCTACTATAAAACTATGCGTGTTGCGGAAGCAGATCGCGATATGATTGAAAAGAACCAGCCATTCTTAGAAATGATGGATCAGAATATTGATGAAGATGTTTTGAAATCGAGAGAAGATGCAAGACTGGATGAAATTCGTGACGCATATTATCCAGATGTTGTATATGCTGGCATGATCCATGACCTCAGCATGTATGAATATCCAATGCGTATTACAGGAATCAAAGGACCATTTTTAGTTGGTGCATTATTGGAAGAGCCAAAGGATGCAATTGGTGTGCATGAAGGGGAACCAGTATATGCACTTCCATATTTAAATGATGGTGTGAGGTTGTTTGCATTGTTTGCTGGGGAGCATTTAGATGCAGAACAAAAGAAAGTCATGAATCAACTGATTCAGGAAACAAATGAAATCGGTATCGACTTTCATGGAATATCATTAAAGAATTAATGGAGGCACAATGAGTAACAGCGAAACAATCAAGTATACATGTCCATATTGTGGAAAAGAATTTGATGTAGAAATTTATAATACAGTCAATGTATCACAAGATCCTGATTTAAAAGAAAGATGTATGTCTGGAGATATCTTTAGACATTCTTGTCCACATTGTCATAGTGATTTTATGATTCAAAATCCTTTGTTGTATGAAGACACAGAGCATCGTTTTATTATCTGGGTATCCGCGAAGGAATTAGGTGATCTTTCTTCATTTGCGAAGCCTTTGATTGCAAAGGGATATACATTAAGAAGATGTGCTACGGTAAAAGAATTTGTGGAAAAGATTCAGATTTTTGAAGATGGTGCGAATGATATTGCGGTAGAACTTGCAAAATACGATAGTTTCATTGATTTTCTTGATAGTAGAAAAGGAAAAGCTGAAGATGTTACGTCGATAGATTATGTTTATACAAAAGATGATGTAATGAAAATTGATATTCGCATGGATGATAAAGGGATGTCATTCTTAATTCCTGTAAGTGGATTGCATGATGAACTGGAAGCAAATAAAGAAATGTTTGAAATAGAAGATGAACAATTCCCATGTATTAATAGTGACTGGATCTTATCTGTGTTTATGAAAGCACAGGGGAATGCCTAATCACATAATTTCACAAATAGATGCCATAATTGTAAGATAGATGTTCACTATATTATAGGTGCAGGAATGATCTGCCCTGAATAATGTAAACCCCTAAACATCATTCAGTGATTTCTATCCCCTTAATGAATTTTAGAAAAAAGAGAAAGACCCGTATGGGTCTTTTCTCTTAGCTGATAGTTTTTACTTCTGATAGAAAATTAGAGAAACGAGAGGTTGATTTTTTAGGCAGAACAATCATAAATTCTCGTGTTGCATCTGAATCGATGATTGGAATGCGAATGCGACGTGGGTATTTACGATCATTCTCACTTGTAATATTAGATACAAAGCAAGGTAGAGAACTACTGTTGACAAGTGCAGTTAAGTCTTCTCTATCTTTTTGTGTGATGATTTTTGAATGAGGCATATTTTTAGCTTTGATATCTTTCCAGATACCAACATCTTCAATTTGTAGATATGTATATCCATCCATTTGTTCAAATGTGATTCCATCTTTATATTTCATGAATGGATGATCTTTTTCAACACATGTAAATAATTGCTCTTTTAAGCATGATTTTGAGTAGAATTCTTTGGATAATGGTTGTTTTTGGATGAATATGAAATCATATGTATGCTTTTGTAAGCCTTCGAGTAATTCATTTTCATTTTGATTGGATATCCAATCAATTTTTGAAGTTGGATAGTAAGACTGAATGATAGTTTCATATACTGATTTTGGCCCGGGGGCACAGCAGCCAATATGAATCACTCTTAAAGAATCATCTAAAATATGGAGCTTTTGAATCATTTCCTCATAGGAATGTAAAAGCTTTTCACTTTCTTTGACGAGAAATTCACCAGTTTCGTTGAGCTTTAAAGTGTTTTTTCCATGAATAAAAATAGGAACATCAACTTCCTTTTCTAAAGCTTGCATGTTTCTTGTTAATGTTGGCTGAGAGATATGTAAAGCCTCTGCGGTACTAGAAAGTGTACCGTATTTTTTGAATGCCAGTAATATTTCTAATAAGTGTAAATCCATAGATCCTCTATTCATTTTTAGTATAGCACAATACATGTTTGATATTGTACTTCTTGCTTTGGAAATACTATTCTATGGATGGAAAGAGAGGTATATCAAATGGAATATACAACATTAAACAACGGATTACAGATGCCGCTTGAAGGTTTTGGTGTTTTTCAGGTACGTGATAAAGAAGAATGTAAGCGATCTGTATTAGAGGCAATCAAAGCTGGATATCGTTTGATTGATACTGCAGCCGCTTATACAAATGAAGATGCAGTAGGGGAAGCTGTGAAAGAAGCAATTCGTGAAGGAATTTGTACGAGAGAAGAATTATTTATTACATCTAAAATGTGGGTACAGGATATGAAAGATTATGATTCCGCAAAGAAAGCAATTGATGCTTCTTTAGAGAAGAGTGGTCTGGAATATCTGGATCTTTATCTCTTGCATCAGGCAATGGGCGATTACTTTAGTGCTTATCGCGCAATGGAAGATGCATATAAAGAAGGTAAATTAAAAGCAATTGGTGTATCTAATTTCTACCCACATACATTAGTGAATTTCTGTTCTTTTGTAGAAATTCCACCGATGGTAAACCAGGTGGAATTACATCCATTTTTTGCACAGCCTCATGCGTTAGAAATTATGAAGGAATACCATGTACAGGCAGAAGCATGGGCTCCACTGGGCGGTGGAAGATATGATGCTTTCAATAATGAAGTATTAAAGGAAATTGCCTCAAAGCACAATAAAAGTGTTGGACAGGTAATGCTGCGATGGAATGTGCAAAGAGGTGTTGTAGTGATTCCAAAATCTGTACATGTGGAACGAATTCAAGAAAACATTGATATTTGGGATTTTGCATTGAGTGAAGAAGAAATGAATCAGATTTCTTCTTTAGATAGAGGATATGTTGGAACAGCAGTAAAACATTTTGATACGGATTTTGTAAAAATGGTCGTATCTAGAAAGGTTCATGACTAATGTTTAGTAATCGTGATTTAAAAAATATGATTGTACCATTGTTCTTTGAACAATTATTAGTGATGTTAGTGGGAATTATGGATACATTTATTGTTTCCTATGTTGGAGAAGCTGCAGTATCTGGGGTTTCTCTTGTAAATAGTTTTAATACAATATTTATCTATCTTTTTACTGCATTAGCTTCAGGTGGTGCAGTTGTCATCTCACAATATATTGGAAATAAAGATCAAAAGAATAGTGTGCGATCTTCTTCTCAATTGTTGATGTTTTCAACACTGCTCTCTATTGTTTTGACATGTATTGTTCTCATGTTTCATCAGGCAATCTTGTCTGCTTTATTTGGAAAAGTAGAAATAGATGTTATGAATGCATGTATTACATATATTGTAATTTCTGCGTTGTCTTATCCATTTATCGCAATCTATAATGCAGGTGCATCTTTGTTCCGCTCTATGGGAAAAACAAAGACTACTATGTATGTTTCTTTAGCATCCAATATTATTAATGTCATTGGCAATTGTATTGGCGTATTTGTGTTGCATGCTGGGGTTGCTGGTGTAGCAATTCCTTCTTTGATTGCTAGAGCATTTAGTGCAATTGTGATAACAAAATTATGTTTCCAACAAAATCAAATGACATATTATACAAAGAAAGATTTATTTGCATTTGATACAGATATTTTAAGAAGAGTGTTAAGTATTGCGGTTCCAAATGGTATTGAAAATGGTATTTTTCAGTTTGTTAAAGTTGCATTGAGTAGTGTGGTTGCTTTGTTTGGCACATATCAGATTGCCGCAAATGGCGTTGCACAAAGTATCTGGTCACTGGCTGCTTTGATGGGCGTGACACTTGGACCAGTCTATATTACTGTGATTGGACAGTGCATGGGCAGTGGTAATCAGGAGCAGGCTAAATATTATTTTAAGAAGTTGAATAAACTGGCAATTGTATTATCGATTGTGTGGAATTTGATTGTTTTAGCTTTGACACCGTTATTCATGCATTTCTATCAACTCTCTAGTGAAACCCTGCAGTTGATTTTCTACCTTGTTGTAATTCATGGTGTATTTAATGCAATTGTATATCCAATCTCTGGACCTTTGAGTAATGGATTGCGTGCGGCAGGAGATGTGAAGTTTACAATGATTGTATCCATTGCATCTACATTACTTGCTAGATTTGTTTTTTCAATCATTTTCGCAATTTATTTGAATATGGGAGTGATTGGAATTGCATTTGCGATGTGTTTAGACTGGACGATTCGTGCAGTCATCTTTTACTGCAGATATCGTTCATTAAAATGGTTGGAATTTAAAGTAATTTAGAAAAACATGATATAATGCAGCAAGTATGGATAAGATAAAACAAGTCATTGAAGCAATTGAAGCAAATACACAAGAATATATTGTGATTGCAATTGATGGAAGATGTGCTTCTGGAAAAACAACATTGGCAAATAAACTGGCGCAATATTTTCATGCCAATGTATTTCATATGGATGATTATTTTTTGAGAAAAGAGCAGCGAACAAAAGAAAGATTATCTGAAATTGGTGGAAATGTAGATCGTGAACGTTTCATTGAAGAAATTGCGTCAAAACTACATTCTGATGAAGATATTGTATTTGCACCATTTGATTGTCAAACAATGTCAGTAAAAGAAAAAACAACTATAAAACAAACACATATAACGATTGTGGAAGGATCATATGCGATGCATCCCTCATTACGAAAGTATTATGACTATATGATTTATTTAACCATTGATCCACAAACCCAACAAAAAAGAATTTATGAAAGAAATCCGGGAAAGTATGATGATTTTATAAATCGATGGATTCCACTAGAAGAAACATATTTTTCATCTTGTCATTTTGAAAAAATTTGTAATATTTGTATAAAAGCAGAAGAATGGTAAATTATTTCTTCTGTTTTTTAGTACAATGGGGTGTGAGGGAAAATAAGTATGAAAGTTAACTTTTATTATGTCAGACATGGGCAGACACTGTTTAATCGCCTTGGAAGAATGCAGGGAATGTGTGATTCTCCATTAACGGAACAAGGCATTGAAGATGCAAAAGAAATTGCATCTGTTTTAAGACAAGTGTCATTTCAGCATGCATATACTTCATCTAGTGAACGTGCATTCGATACTGCGAAGATTATCTGTCAGTATCATGACGTTTCATTGATTGATAAAAAGGGATTAAAGGAATTTGATTTTGGTGATCTTGATGGTCAGCCAATTGATGAATTTAAAAGTAAGATCTGGGGAGATGCGATGAGAGATGACTGGAGAGAGTATCACGGCGAATCGACAGAAATCTTTGATCAAAGAACAAGAAAAGCATTTTCTGAAATTCTGGAAGACTGTAATGATAATGACAATGTTCTGATTGTATCTCATGGCAGTTTTATTATGCATTTGATGAAGACGTTATTAAACTTTGACCAGCATGCATATGTTGAAAGAAGAAATGCGGAAGGAAAACCTTGGATGCCGAATTGTGGTATCTGTGTATTCACATATGAAGATGGAAAGTGGGCAATGCAGGAAGAGCCTGTCAGTGCTGAAGAGTTTAGAGAAAAGCATTTTCCTAAAACAGTTTCATATTATCTTGTTCGACATGGTGAAACGCATTTTAACGTGCTGCACCGTCTGCAGGGACAATGCGATTCTCCATTAACAGAAAATGGAATTGCTCAGGCAAAACAAACGTGTGAAAAATTAAAAGACGTAACGTTTGATCTAGCATTTTCTTCAACGAGTGAAAGAGCGAGAGATACCGCAGATATTATTTTGCCTAATAGAGATATGCATGCATATACGGATGAGCGATTGAAAGAAATCTTCTTTGGTGATCTAGAAGGAAGTGACTATCAAGAAAACTTTTCTGAACAACAGGAACGTTTTGATGAAGTTCACTATAAAGATATTGGTGGAGAAGACAAAGAAGATGTACAGAAAAGAATTGTTTCCTTCTTGCGTGACACAACGGATCAGGCGGTGGATGGAGATAACGTATTATTAGTTACACATGCAAATTACTATACAGTATTGTTAGAAACGTTGTTTGGAATTGATCGTAAAAAGTTATTTCATGAAGCACATGAAAAGGGAATCAATCCAACACCGAATGGCGGAATCTGTAGATTTCAATACCACAATGGCACATGGTCGTTGCTGGAAATGATGAATGGAGAAAAGTATGAGTGATAAAAAGTTTTTATTCTTTGATATGGATGGTACTTTAATTGCTCCAAAAACAAGAAGAATTCCACAAAGTGCAATTGATGGAATCCAACAAGCAATGGAAAATGGACATCATTGTTTTATTTGTACAGGCAGAAGTTATCGTATGGCACAGGAATACTTTGATCAATTGGAATTTCCGGGTATTGTTTTCTGTAATGGTGCTGGAATTGCATACAATGGAGAAATTTTAGAAACAAGAGACTTAGATCCTGCAACTGTGGAAAGACTTAGAACAATCTGTGATAACCTGGGTGGTGGATATGGTTTGTTAACAACAACATATGCCTATCAGAATGCACCGGAAAGAAATCGTATGAGCCGCTTCTTTTCTGTGCGCCATGCAGGAGAAGACTTAGAAGATTTTAGAAAAAGAAGATCTATGGCTTATATTAGTGAATATGAAAATGAACCTGTACAGAAGATTGATTTTTCATTTCAGACGGAATTGATTGCGGATGTATTCTTTGCACGTGTTCCACCATCTTTACATACAGTTGTTGCTGGTGGATATTATGCATCTTTAGGCAGAACGGGTGGAGAAATTACTGCTAATGGAGTTACAAAGGGTTCTGGAATTGAACGTGTTTTACAATTATTCCATGGAAAAAAAGAGAATGCATATGGTTTTGGTGATAGTTCCAATGATTTGGAAATGATGGAAGTATGTGGAACAGGCATTGCAATGGGAAATGGTACAGATGAAATCAAACAACATGCAGACTATGTGACAGATGAAGCAGATAATGATGGCATTTATAAAGCTTTAAAGCATTTTGAATTAATATGAGTGGTTGTTTGTTTTTTGATATCGATGGAACTTTAGTGGATAGCGAACATGGAGAAATTATGCCATCTTCTTCTTGTTTAGAAGCAATTCATAAGGCACAGAAAAATGGATATCGTTGTTTGATATCTTCTGGAAGAAATCTTGGAGGATTGCAAGAGTATCGTAATCTAGGGCTTGATGGATATATCTTTTCTGATGGTGCTGGAATTCTTCTGGAAGGTGAAGATCCAATCTTAACACCTATAACGGATGAATTGGTGCAGGCATTTGTACATCAGGTAATGGATGAATTTCATGGTGAAATCATGATGAGTACGATTGATGAATTTTTTGCGAGTCCAAATCAATATGATGAAATGATAGAGAGCGTGAAGAAATCAGCAATGCATTCAGATGTATCTGTGGAACAATTGTTGAGTGTATTTCATATGCAGCCTCTAAATGCTTATCAGGGACAAGCAATTCTTGAAAGTGATGTTAGCTTTGCTTCTGATGAAATTGAAAAAGAGTGGCTGAAACATAAAGATGATCGATTGGAATATGTTTCTACAACTGCATCTTATGGTAGAGGTGGTGCAACAACTGGAGAAATTACAATGAAAGGCATCACAAAAGGACATGCATGTAAAAAAGTGATTGAGTTGCTTGGATGTGATAAAAAACAGACATATGCCTTTGGAGATTCTATGAATGACGCAAGTATGTTTGAAGTGTGCCAGTATGGAATTGCAATGGGAAATGCTGCGGAAGAGTTGAAAGAACAGGCAGATTATATTACTGCACGTATTGAATGTGATGGGATAAAAAAAGCTTTACAATATTTTGAGATTATATAAATTCATATTTAAGTAATATGGATTTTTTTTTTATAAAGCATTGACATATGAGTTAGTGTCTGCTAACATAATAGTTAGTTAGAGCTAACCATCACTCTTTCCTAATAAAACACTTCTTTACGATGGCTGGTGATAACATCCGGCATTTACGTTAAGGGCAAACGTAAAAATGGCATAATGAACCGGATAAGATAGCATAGATGTGTCCTCCTCAAACACATAATCATGCGAAAAGAAGAATCAATACCAGATGGGCGTCTGGTATTTTTTCATTTCATTGATGTATTTTGCATGTTATTCGAGCAAATTTACACATTTTTTGAAAACGCTTTGATAAAATAGATGTAGAAAAAAGGAGAGAAAAACATGGCACATTTTCCAGAAGGATTTTTATGGGGCGGAGCAGTTGCTGCAAACCAGTATGAAGGTGGTTGGAACCTTGGTGGTAGAGGTCCAGCAATGACTGACGTTACAACAGGTGGTACAGTCAATGAAAATAGAAAGATTACATATATTGATAAAGATGGTAATCATGGCACATTAGAAAGAAATGAAAAACTTCCTGAAGGTGCAAAGTATGCAGTATTAGATGAATATCATTATCCTAACCATGAAGCAGTAGATGGCTATCATCATTATAAGGAAGACATCGCATTATTTGCGGAAATGGGATTCAAACAGTTTAGAATGTCTATTTCCTGGTCTAGACTTTATCCAACAGGATTAGAAAAAGAACCAAACAAAGAAGGTGTTGAATTCTATCGTGATATGTTCAAAGAAATGCAGAAGTATGGTATTGAACCATTGGTAACGATCTGGCATTTCGATACACCATTGTATCTTGAAGAACATTGTGGTGGATGGACAAACAGAGAAACAATTGAACATTTTGTTAGATTCGCTACTACATGTTTTACAGAATATAAAGGACTTGTTCATAACTGGCTGACATTTAATGAAATCAACAATACAATCATGTTCTTGGATTTTGCTGGTGGAAATCATAGTGATGAAGAATATCAGGAAGCTTATCAGCACTTGCACTATCAATTTGTAGCTTCTGCAAAGGCAGTACAGATTGGTCATGCAATTGATCCATCTAACATGATTGGATGTATGATCTGTGGTATTACAAACTATCCAGCAACTTGTGATCCAAAGGATATCTTAGCTTGTCAGCACCAGTGGGAAAAGAATATCTACTACTGTGGTGATGTTCAATGCTTAGGTGGATATGGTTCATATGTAACTAGACTTTGGAATGAACATAACGTTCATTTAGACATTACAGAAGAAGACTTGACAGATTTAGCAAGAGGTACAGTAGATATGTACACATTCTCTTATTACATGTCTTCTTTAGTAACTACCCATAAGGTAACAGATAAGGTATCTGGTAACTTCTCTGCTGGTCAGAAGAATGAATATCTTGAATATTCTGACTGGGGATGGGCTGTTGATCCTGATGGATTACAGTATTATCTAGAAATGATTTATCAGAGATATAACTTACCAATGATGGTCGTTGAAAATGGTTTAGGTGCTTTCGATACAGTGGAAGCAGATGGTTCCATTCATGATCCATTCAGAATTGAATACTACAGAAAGCATATTGAAGCAATGGATAAGGCAATTGCAAATGGTGCTGATGTTATTGGCTATACGACATGGGGATGCATTGATGTCGTTTCTGCAGGTACAGGAGAAATGAGAAAGAGATATGGATTCATCTATGTTGATATGGATGATGAAGGCAAGGGAACAATGAATCGTTCTCGTAAGGATTCTTTCTACTGGTATAAGAAGGTTATCGCTAGCAATGGTGATGATCTAACAGATTCATTTGAAAAGTAATTTGATGAAACAGTCTCAATAAGTGAGGCTGTTTTTTCATAAGGTATGATTTTGTGTTAAAATGTCTTTGTTATGAGAGTAATACCATTTGAAGAAAAATATAGAGATAAGTGTCATGAGATCTGTATTCATACAGGCAGTCCTGATAACTTAGTGAATGAAGAACATAGAAAGTTCTCTTTGTTGATGTATTGTGATCCATATCTGGATCATGGGAAATGTTTCCTTTTACAAGATGATCAAGGAGAAATTCAGGGATATATCTTATGTGCAGAAAGTTATGCATCTTTTAAAGAATATATCCAAGAATATTTTGAAGAGATCAAGAAGGTTGCACCTTCCTTTGTGCTCCGTTGTGATATTTCAGAATATGAAGCATATCAAAAAGAATATCCAGCACATTTACATGTCGATATTTTAGAAGATTGTTGTGGAAAAGGCAGTGGAACATTGTTGATGCATACATTATTAGATGCATTGAAGAAGGAACATGTTCCAGGAATCATGGTTGGTGTCGCAAAAAATAATCAGCGTGCATTCAATTTCTATCAGAAAATGGGATTTGAAATCTTGGTAGAAGCTGAATACGGCTATATACTGGGGCAGAAACTATGAGATATCCAATCGGTGAAGTATTTAATCTGGCACAGCTAAATCAGCCACTTCCTTCAACGATTATTCAAGAGCAGATCATGGAAGGGGTACATATTTATTCTTTGGGAAAAGGTACAAGTATGTCTCCAGAAGCATTTGGTTTTTATAAAATGTTATTTGTAAAACAGGGGAAAATGCGTATAACGATCAAAGACGAACGTGGCATTCCACATATGCAGGAATTAAATAAATATGATGGCATTGTAACGCCAACAGGACGTGTCATTGTTTTAGAAGCTTTAGAAAATGCAGTGTATTTAGAAGTTATGCTTGGCCAGACTGTAAATCATACAATCAAAGAAATTGGTGAAGTTTTTTCTACAGCGGCATTAGGCGAATATAAACATGGCAATAGATCTACAGTAAATGTTATTTCTAGTGGATTTGTTGATGTGACGATTGTGTGCTTTGATCAGAATGATTGTGTTTTTGAAAGAGAATTAACAAGAAATATTATGATTTTTGGCTATGAAGGAGAAGGAATTGTTGAAGTTGATGGCAAGAAGCAAATCCTAAAGCCAGACGATTCCATGAGAATCATGCGTGGTTCACATATCAGAATGTATCCAACAACAGGTCAATTAAAGATTGGCTTAACGAATTTCTATATTTAACAGAAATCTTTCGGTGATTTCTGTTTTTTTCATTTATACTTATCTTATTATGAAAAAGATTATATTTTTAGATATTGATGGAACATTGTATTCTACAAAGATTGGAAGAATTCCAGATAGTGCTGAAAAGGCAATTCAACTTGCGAGAAAAAATGGACACAAGATTTTTTTATGTACAGGCAGGTCTCTTTCTGAAATTCAAAAGTATTTAAACTATGATGTTGATGGATTTATTTTAGGTGCGGGCGGCATGGTTTATGCGGATGGAAAACGAATCTATGATCATCCAATTGCGCAAAGAGATGTATCTCGTATAAAAAAACAGATATTAAAAGCTGGTTTAGGATATTGCTTAGAAGGAGCTGCAGGTGCTTACTGCTCAAAAGTTGGCTATGAATATCTTTTGAGATATTTTTCTGGCGGCGAAACGGATTATGATAAACAGGTTGCGTTGTGTATGGAAAATGGAACATATCCAGAAAGTTTCGGATCTGAAGAAAATGATAGTATTTATAAGATTTGTGCGTATGGACCTAGCTGGCTGCCTTTATATCCAAAACTCGCAGAACTTTTAGAAAAACCATTCGTATTAACAAAATCAGTAGAACATCCAGAAGAAAACTTGTGTATTGGTGAAGTGACAAATGGAAGTGTTACAAAAGGTACCGCAATTTTAAAAGTATTGGATCATTACAATGAAGAATCCTTTAATGCCATTGGCATTGGTGACAGCGCAAATGATATTCCAATGTTTCAGGTTTGTGGAACAAGCGTTGCGATGGGAAATGCTGCTGAGGAAGCAAAAACGCATGCAGATTATGTAACTACAGATATTCTTGAAGATGGTATCTGGAATGCATTTGTGTATTATGGATTGATTGAAGGATAAATGTATGAAACTTGGTATAGTTGGTAATGGTGGTATTGTTAAAACGGCATTAAATGTATTAAAGGATACAGATATTATCGTATCCAGCTTATGGTGTAGAAATGCAGAAAAAGGAAAACCGCTTGTTGAAGAATATGGAATTCCTTCTTTGTATACAGACTATGATGCATTTTTAAAAAACGATTCTTTTGATACGGTATATATTGGATTAATTAATTCTTTGCATTATGAATATGCAAAGAAAGCAATATTGGCACATAAGCATGTGATTGTTGAAAAACCATTTACTTCTACGTATGAACAAGCACAGGAACTCTATGAACTAACAAGAAAAAATAATGTGTTTGTATTTGAAGCTATCATGTCTAGATATAGTAAAAACTATCAGAATATTCAATCTGTTCTTTCACGTATTGGTGAGATTAAATTGATTCAGTGTAACTATTCACAATATTCTAGTAGATATGATGCATATTTAAGACAAGAAGTATTACCTGCGTTTGATCCTGAACAGTATGGTGGTGCTTTGTATGATATCAATGTTTATAATGTTCATTTTATACAAGGTGTATTTGGAAAACCTGTATTTACACATTATGAAGCAAATATTGGTTTTAATGGTGTAGATACAAGTGGAACATTGATCATGAAATATCCAGAGTATATTGCGGTATGTACAGGTGCAAAAGACAGTGCATCTCACAACGGAATCATGATTCAAGGAACAAAAGGATATATTAGTATGAATTCTAGACCTGGAATCATTCAGAATTTAACTCTGCATCTCAAAGATGAAGTAATTAATATTGATGTGGAAGAAATGCAATCTCCAATGCAAAATGAATTTGAACAGATTGCTTCTGTCATTGAAGAAAAAGATACTTCTACAATGGTTTTGTGGCTGGAAAATTCTTTGGAAGTTATGAAAATATTATCAAATTCCAGAAAAGAAATTGGATTGTGAGAAGTTGTGTAAATACATTTTTACATGACATAAAACGCTTACATGATATAATAATTACATACTAATTAAAGGAGAGAAAACATATATGGCATTAGTTAACGTTTCTTCAGCATTGAAGAAAGATGAAATCAAAGAATTATTACTTGCTCAGGAATCACCAAAGTACACATTTGTAAAAATGAAGACTCCAATCGAAATGCAGTTTGAAGTTGAAGATGATGGATCACATGGTGATTTAGCAAGCTATACAAAGAGCTTAGTTAAGAAGCAGCCTTGGGGCGCAGTATTAATGCTCAGAGTTCTTATCGAAGGTCAGGCATTTACAGGCGGTAAAATGTAAAAAAGGCATGTAAATGTCTTTTTTATACGTTAAATAAAGGAGAATAATATGGCATTTCCAAAAGGTTTTTTATGGGGTGGCGCTACAGCTGCTAACCAGTTTGAAGGTGGATGGCAAGAAGATGGCAAAGGCCCTTCTGTACCAGATCATGTAAGAGGCGGAACAGTTTCTACACCACGTTTGTGGGATAAGGAAATTGATCCTTCTGTATATTATCCTTCTCATGATGCAGTAGATCACTATCATCATTACAAAGAAGATATTGCTTTATATGGAGAAATGGGATTCAAGTGCTACCGTTTAAGTATTAACTGGGCTAGAATCTACCCAACAGGTGAAGAAGCTGAACCAAATCAGGCTGGTCTTCAGTTCTATCACAATATATTTGCTGAATGTCATAAGTATGGCATTGAACCATTGGTTACAATTTCTCATTATGAATTACCATGGGGACTTAGTGAAAAATATAATGGATGGACTGGCAGAGAATGTATTGATGCATTTGTAAAGTATGCAACAACATTATTTACAGAATACAAAGATGAAGTTAAGTACTGGCTGACATTTAATGAAATCAACTGTGGCTGTAACTTCTTTGGACGTGTTATGTCTTTAGGTATGCTGGGCAAAGATCATGAACCAATGTTTAATCCAAATGAAACAGAGGAAGAAAGAAGTGATCGTTTCACAGCACTTCATAATCAGTTTGTTGCTTCCGCAAAGGCAGTAAAGATTGGTCATGAAATCAATCCTGACTTTATGATTGGTTTAATGATTGCTGGTAACATGACATATCCATATACATGTAATCCAAAGGATGTAAGAGCTGCACAGAGTGCTATGCAGATGGCTAACTGGTTCTGTGGGGATGTGCAGGTTCGTGGACATTATCCACACTATGCAAAGAGATATTTCAAAGACAACAACATTACAGTTAGAACAGAACCAGAAGATTTTGAAATCTTAAAAGAAGGTACTGTAGATTTCTATAGCTTCTCTTATTACATGTCTGCTACAGCAACTGTTGATCCAGATGTATTAAAGACAAATGGAAATATGTTCTCTGGTGTTGGAAACCCATACTTGAAGAGTTCTGAATGGGGCTGGCAGATTGACCCTGAAGGCTTAAGAACCTATTTGAATGAAGTCTATGGCAGATATGAAATTCCGTTAATGATCGTTGAAAATGGATTGGGTGCAAATGACGTTAGAAGTGAAGATGGCAAGTTCCATGATGACTACCGTATTAACTATCTAAGAGATCATATTAAGGCAATGGAAGAAGCAATTGAAGATGGTGTTGACCTCATGGGTTATACGATGTGGGGATGCACTGACCTTGTTTCTGCTTCTACTGGTGAAATGAAAAAGCGTTATGGTTTTGTCTATGTTGATCGAGACAATGATGGCAATGGTGACTTCCATAGAGAAAGAAAAGATTCTTTCTATTGGTATAAGAAAGTCATTGAAACAAACGGAGAAGATTTAGACTAACCAAAATAACAGGCATGAAACTCATGCCTGTTTTTATCTTCTCTTTCCGTGTACTTCATCTAAGTAGCTGTAGATTGTTACTTTATTAACGCCCATCTTCTCTGCAACTTGTTCAACACTTCCCTTCATTAAGAAAATACCTTTATTTTCCATGAAACGAATCTTTTCAACACGTTCTTCTCTTGTGGAATCTAAAGAAATATCTTTTAAGATATGATCAATCAGAGAAGAAACCATGACAGAAACATTTTCTTCTTCATTAAGCTGTGGAACTTCTTCTTTTGAAAAATTTAGAGAAGCAGAATGTTCTGGAAGAAAGCTTTGTAGAAATGAAATCATTTCTGTGAATGGTTCTGTATCAAGGTTGATGCAAAGCGCACCATCTAAAGTTCCATCTTCTTTGCGTATTAGGAGGGTAGAGGAGCGAACAAGTTTACCACCGTTGATATCTTTTGTGTGGAAATAATAATTTGATACAGAGTTTTGCTTTAAATCTGGAGAGAGTAATACCTGATCAACAAGGGAACTGAAGCTTTCTCCAATTTGTCGGCCTGTAACGGCATTGTTCGCTACATACACAACAGAGTGCTGTGGGTTTGTTAAATCATGCAATACGACTTCGCATCCTTTTCCAAAGGTGCGTACAAGCATATCTGCTAAAGGTACGTATGGCTGTAATGTTTGTCTAATCATGATAGAAATTCCTCCGTTATATATTTTGTATAAAAATATATAAATAATTCTATAATTCATTATATTACAAATACAGTTAAAAAATAATGAATCTATCATGTTCATATTGAAAACACATAGAAAAAGTTCTATATTAGCTATAGAAAAAAGTATATGGAGAGCAACAAATGAATGAAATCAAAAAAGTAGAAACAAAATATTCTGTAAGAGATGGAGGACATTACACACCAGGAATGATTTATAATGGCGTCCTTTATATTTCTGGACAGTTGTCCATTGACCCTGAAACTGGAAAAGTACCAGAAGGTGGTATTAAACAAGAAGCAAGACAGGCTTTAAAGAATCTTGATTATGTGATTCAGGCTGCGGGCGCTTCCAAAGATAGAGTGATTCAATGTCGCGTCTATTTACCTGATGTAAAATATTGGGGCGATCTAAATGAAGAATACGCATCGTATTTTGGTGAGCACAAGCCATCTCGTATTGTTGTTCCCACAAACAATCTTTACAATGGATGTCTTTGTGAAATTGAAGCTGTTGTAGCGATGGACTAAAAGGAGAATTGTTTATGAATAATTATGTGGAATTAGATACACCTGCATTGGTAGTTGATCGTAAGGGTATGGAAGAAAATATGCGTCGGATGCAAGACTACGCAGATCGTCATCATGTGAACCTTCGACCACATACAAAAACACATAAGACACCAGAATTGGCACTTAAGCAGCAGGAATTTGGATGTAAAGGAATTGCGGTTGCAAAAGTTGGCGAAGCAGAAGTGATGGCAGAAGCTGGGTTAAAAGATATTTTGATTGCCAATGAAATTGTTGGTGAAAAGAAGTATCAGAGAATTCAGAAGCTTGCTGAAAAGGGAATTGATATCAAGTTTGGTTTGGATTCTATCGCACAGGCAGAACTTATAGAAAAATCATTTGAAAAGGCATCAAAGCCTGCGCAATGCGTAATTGAAATTGAAGTAGGTGAGCGTCGTTCTGGTATTGTGGAAGAGGAAGAATGTCAGAAATTATTAGACTATTTGAAGAATTGCCCACATATTCATTTAAGAGGTGTCTTCTCTCATGATGGCGATAGCTATAGTGCAAAAGATATTGAAACAGCACGTAGGAAATCTGTTATTGCACAAGAACGTACATTGAAATTTGCAAAGATGTGTAGAGAGAATGGATTTGATATTTCTATTGTTGGGATTGGATCTACGCCTTCTTTAGCAAATGATTCTGATATTCTAGAAGGTATTACAGAAATCCGTCCTGGCACATATCCATTTATGGATGCATCTCAGGATAATGCAATGAATCATACTTGGAATTGTAATGCATTTGTTTTGGCAACGGTCATGAGTAAACCAACAGAGGAACGTGTCATTCTTGATGTTGGGGCAAAAGGTTTAACAATGCAGAGTAGAAGTGAAGGTATTTGTGCTGTAGAAGGTTTAGGAAATCTGATTGATTATCCTGGTACACATATTGATCTCATGTATGATGAACACGCAATTATCTACAACAAGAAATTCCATGATTCTGTAAAAGTTGGTGATAAGGTACGTATTGTTCCAGTACATATTTGTCCAGTTGTGAATCTCTATGACAGGATGTATCTCATTGATGAAAATGGCGATGTGGAAAAAGAACTCACAATTGCCTGCCGTGGAAAACTGCAATAAAATGACAAAAATCAAAGTAGCAGCATTACAGATGCCAACAGTACATGACAAGATGGAGAATGTGAAGGCAGTTGGCTCTTATCTTGAACAATTAAAAGATGAAAATCTGGATTTTGTAGTTTTGCCCGAGATGTTTTGTTGTCCATATCAGACAGCTAATTTTCCATTATATGCGGAAGAAGAAGGTGGACCTGTATGGAAGCAGCTTTCTTCATATGCAAAGAAATATGGCATTTACCTGATTGGCGGATCTATGCCGGAAAGAAATCAACAGGGAAAAATCTATAACACATCTTATGTATTTGATCGTCAGGGAAGACAAATTGGAAAACATCGGAAACCACATTTGTTTGATATTGATGTCAAAGACGGGCAGAGTTTTAGAGAATCAGATACGTTAACGGCAGGAAACAGTGATACTGTATTTGAAACTGAATTTGGAACAATGGGTGTCATGGTCTGCTTTGATATTCGTTTTCCGGAAATGTCTCGTTTGATGGCGAATGATGGTGCAAAAGTAATCTTTGTGCCTGCAGCATTTAATATGACAACAGGACCTGCCCATTGGGAGATTTCTTTTCGAACACGTGCGTTAGATAATCAAGTGTATATGGTTGGATGTGCACCAATGCGTGATGCATCAACAGGTTATACTTCATGGGGACATTCGATTGTGACAAATCCTTGGGGAGCTGTTGAAGGTATGCTGGATGAAAAAGAAGGTATTCTTTTGAAAGAAATTGATCTTGATTATGAAACACAGGTAAGAGAAGAATTACCTTTATTGAAGAGTAGACGTTTAGATTTGTATTGTGTAGAAAAAATATTGTGAATGAAATGAACCAGGTGAAAGCCTGGTTTTTCAGTTGGAAGATTTTTTGACTCTGAATTATTAGAAATAGTATACAAATTTTTAAAAAAATTAGCACTCTCCTCTTGACTCTGCTAAAAAGAAGACTATATATAACAGTGTAAGATCAAATAAGATCTCACAAGAGATGCTTTGAAAAAGCACCGCTTAGTAAAATTGGAGGCGTTGTTTATGAAAAAGTATTTACCAGATTTATTCGATGATGATTTTGATGTATTCCCAGACTTATTTACAAGAAGCAATCCATTATTTGGACATCATGAAAAGAATTTAATGAAGACAGATATTCGTGATATGAAAGATCATTATGAAATGCTGATTGATCTTCCAGGATTCAAGAAAGATGAAATGAAGATTGAACTGAATGATGGCTATCTAACAATTTCTGCAGAAAAAGGCCTTGATAAAGATGAAACTGATAAGAATGGTTCATTGATTAGACAGGAAAGATATGCTGGAAGTTTATCAAGAAGCTATTATGTAGGTGAAGATATCACAGAAAATGATATTCATGCAAAATTCGAAAATGGTGTATTAACAATTGAAGTTCCAAAGAAGGAAGAAACAAAACCAGTCGAAAAGTACATTGCAATTGAGTAAAACAAGTGTTGTATTTGGTATGTAAATGCTGAATACAACATTTTTTTATTGGAAAGCAATGAAGCATTTTCGACAGGCTGTATGTGATACAATTTTATTAGCAGGCAGTAAAGATTGAGGAATGATTATGGTAGACGATGTATTGGAAGGATTAAATGAAGAACAAATCAAAGCAGTTACGACAACAGAAGGTTATATTCGTGTGATTGCGGGAGCAGGCAGTGGTAAAACACGTGCTTTAACACATCGTTTTGCTTATCTTGTCAATGACCTTGGAATTCGTGCAGGCAATATTCTTTGTGTTACGTTTACAAATAAAGCAGCTGCAGAAATGAAAGAAAGAATTCATCAGCTGACAGATGATAATGATACTGGCTTTGTATGTACGTTTCATTCTTTTTGTGTGTCAATCTTGCAGGAAGATTCTTATGCCATTCAATATCCAAAATCTTTCCTTGTTTTAGATAACAGTGATATTGATGCAATGTTAAAAATGATCTATGAAGAAAGAAATCTCACACTGCGAGATATGACATTCAAGAATGCAAGAGATATGTTTGAAATGCGTAAATGTATCAAAGAACCAATGTACTATGAATATCTCATTCAAATGTCAATTGATCAATTACATCAGAAATACATGGAAGCTACAGAAACAGATGATATTCTTTTCTATGGTTATCTTTACCAGCAGAAGAAATGTTTTGCGGTAGATTACAATGATTTGATTTTCTTGTCATTGTATATTTTTAGAGAGTTTCCGGAAATAAAACTGAAGTGGCAGAAGAGACTGGAATATATCATGATCGATGAATTTCAGGATATTGACCCTCCACAATATGAATTGATGAAGAATCTTTGTGGATATCATAATAATTTGTTTGTGGTAGGTGATCCTGATCAGACAATCTATACATGGAGAGGCGCAAGTGTAAATTCATTGCCTGATTTTGATAAAAACTTTCCTGGTGTGCAGACAATCATGATGATGAAGAATTATCGTTCATCACCTGAAATTTTAGATGTTGCGAATTCTCTGGTTTCTAAAAATGTGAACCGTATGAAAAAAGATTTGATTCCCATGCTTCCGCATCGAAATAAGGTTGTCGTCCATCATGCAGAAAATCCTAGAAAAGAAGCACAGTGGATCATTTCTCAAATACGTCATTTGAATGAGAATGGTGTGAATCCTGGAGATATAACGATATTGTATCGTGCACATTACGTAACGCGTGTCATAGAAGAAGAAATGATCAAAGAAAAGATGCCGTATATGATTTATTCAGGCGTACAATTCTTTGAGAGAATGGAAATTAAGGATGCATTGTCATACTTGAGATTGATTGCATATAAAGATGACTTATCCTTTATGCGTATTGCGAATGTCCCGAAAAGAAATCTGGGACAGAAACGAATGAAATTCTTGAGAGAATATGCAGATGAAAAACATATATCTTTATATGATGCTTTGAAAGAAAATGTAGATGAAGCTTTGTTTTCTAATACAAAAGCAAAGGTATTTATTCAACTGATAGATTCATATACAGATCATATGAATGAAAAACCAGTATCTGAATTACTCAGTGAGATACTGGATCTATCTGGATATGAAGAAATGATGCGTACAGAAGGTGCACAGGATCGTTTAGATGATCTTGCGGAATTAAAACAATCCATTTATGAATGGGAAACAACCGTTGGAGAAGAAACAGATCTTGTGTCGTATCTAAGACATATTTCATTGTTTACAAATGCAGATATGGCAATTGAAAAAGGAAAGGTGAGATTGATGACAATTCATGCGGCAAAGGGTTTAGAGTTTCCGTATGTATTTATCATGCAGCTTGTTGAAGGTATTTTCCCATCTCGAAAGATACGAACAATTGAAGGCATGGAAGAAGAAAGAAGACTTGCTTTTGTTGCGGTGACAAGAAGTGAGAAGGGATTATTCTTATCAGATTCCGGTGGAAGAAATATTGGAGATACATCTAGATTTCCTTCCAGATTTCTCTTTGATATTGATCCAGTATTACTGGAATATACAGAAAAACCAAGTGATGCATATATTCAAAAAGCATTGGATAACATTGACAAAGTCAATCGAAGATTTATTCCAAGTGCATCTTCTCTGGAATTTAAAGAAGGGGATCGTGTTAGACATCCAGTGTTTAAAGATGGAACAGTAGAGAAAATAGACTATGATGAAGAAGCAATCTTTATCTTGTTTGATTCTATGCAGACACCACGTGCAATTGCTTTACGTGCAGCAAAAAAGCTTGAAAAGATCCAGGATAAAATAGAAAGATTCAGTTGATTGTTATATGCCCATATTTCTAATGATAAATAAGAATATGGGTTTTAATATGCCGAAAGATAGAACTGTAAATATAGTGAATATATCTGCGTATTTTGTATGTGTTTTGTATATTTGGTGTGCAATGATAGTTTCAATTATTAAAGTAGTCATGAAGCTGATTGTTAAGATAGAAAATAGAACACTATCAAAATCTAGATGTATATAAAAATGAACACATAAACAAATGGAAATGAATGATAGAACACCTGAGATGGCACCTAAGATTTGCTTGTTTGCAATTTTTCCTAATAAATATTTGTGGTAAAAGGGAATCCAGGCAGTGAATGGATATGCATATCCAATATTTTTTAACATACACATGGATGCAATGCTTTGAAATACATAACTGTATAGCAAATACAATATGACACCAATAGCTATCGCAACAAAAAACAAATAGATAAATGAAAATAAGCTGAAAAGAATTGCAATACCAAATCCACCCATATGAATCTCCTTTGACATAGTGATTATAAGATACTTTTTAAAAATCATCTAAAGAAATAGATTTGATCAATAAAGAACCATTTCTTTCATCAACAACAAACTTTTTGAATTTATCAAAGAGTTCCATGATAATAGCCCCTATTCGTTTTTCATCAATATTATAGAATTTAACTATAAAGTTATTAGAAGATGATTATTTTATAAATATTCTATTGGAAGAGCAATCAGATTTTCTCTTAAATATGTCTTTTTATCAATGAGACATAAGATGATGCCTGTACCTCTTTTTTTGTCTGGAATTTTGTCTAGTACAGTATTAGCTGATGCCATAGATGCTTTTGGATTTCCACTCATTTTAATTTCTATTGGAAATAAAACACCGTTTTCTTCAATAACTATATCTATTTCATTTTCTTTACTGGAAGTTTTATCTTTTCCTCTGTAATAGAAGATACTAAAGGAATAATCTTTTCCTTCATTAGAATAAGATTTTATTATTTCGGATACAATAAAAGTTTCAAATAGACTGCCAGCTACTGCAGAATTTTTCAAGGCATCAGCAGTGAGCCATTTTGTAAGATAGCATACTAATCCTGTATCTCTAAAATAGATTTTAGGAGATTTGATAGCACGTGAAAGACTGGAAGAACTGTATGGCTGTAATAAATAGATGATTCCTGTTCTTTCTAGTACAGATACCCATTTTTTTATAGTTGGCTCACTGACACCAACTTCACTGGAAATGTTTGTATAACTAAGAATTTCACCTGTTCTAGCGGCAAGGCATGTAAGGAATTTAGAGAAAGTAATACTGTCTGCAGAAATTAAATCATGAATGTCCCTTTCGATATATGTTGAAACATAAGATGAATAAAACTCTTGCCAGTCTCTATCAATGACATATAGTTCTGGATAAGATCCTTTATGGATAATTTCCCATATATTGGAATAAGATTTAAGCTGTTTTTCTCTTTCTTGGATGTATTCTTGTGTAGGAATAAAGTGTCTGTTAAAAGGTACTTCATATATTTCTCTTAAAGATAATCCAGATAATTCAGAAATGGATACTCTTCCAGCAAGAGATTCACTAACACCTTTCATCAGCTGAAGTTTGGAAGATCCAGATAAAATAAACTGCCCTCTTTCATCTGAATTATCCACAATTAATTTGATGTTTTCTAATATGCCAGGTTCTTTTTGCACTTCATCAATAAAAAGAGGACATGGATTGTTTAAAAAGAATAAATTTGGTTCTTCGTGTGCCTGTAGGCGTGTTAAAACATCGTCAAAACTGGCAATTGTATATGCAGGAAATGTTTCTTTTATGACAGTGGATTTTCCGACTTGTCTTGCGCCAGTGAGTAAAGTGCATTTGCTAGTCTCAACTCGTTTTTTCAGAATTGGAGTAATTGCTCTTGGAATATATTTCATATGATTTCTCCGTCTAATCTAAAACCTAAGTTAATTATAGACGCTTAAAATGTGCAATTCAATAGAAAACAACGTCTAATCTAAAAATTAATATCGGATTAGACGCTATTCTGCCGCCTTTATAATAATTAAAAAGAAAAAGATTGTCTCTTCTTCTTGATGACTTGTTGATTATTTCTTTCCCCAGTTTTTCATGGATTGTCCCTGGAATTGAACGTTTCCGCGATGACCATATACTTTGATGGAATTTAAAGCTTGTTCTAAAGTCTGAAATTCTTCATCTGTTAATGTTATGGTGTTTGCACCCAGGTGTTCAATAATTCTTTCTTTGTTCTTAGAACCGGGAATAGGTACAACATTAGGGTATTTATGAAGCATCCAAGCTATAGAAATCTGTGCGTTTGTAGCATTTTTTAACGCTGCGTATTGATTCAATAAATCAATGACTGGCTGGTTTGCTTCAATGTTTTCTTTTTTGAGCTGTGGAACAAATACTCTAACATCATCTTCTTTTTCAAAAGCTGTATCTTTTGTGATCTTTCCAGAAAGAAAGCCAGAAGCAATTGGAGAAAATGGAACAACACCAATATTATGTTCTAAACAATATGGGAAAGTATTCGTCTCACAATCTCTTTCTAACATGTTGTACAGGTTCTGTACTGCCGATACAGGTGTAACTTCGTGTGCACGTTTGATTGTAGATTCTTCAACCTGGGATAAACCCCAACCTCTGATCAAACCTTCATCAATGAGTTTTCCCATCGCTTCAGCAACCTTTTTAACGGGCACTTCTGGATTGATTCTATGCAGATAGTAAAGATCAACATAGTTCGTATTTAATGCTTTCAATGAAGCAAGCAGATGTCTTTTACATACATCATACATATCTTCACTGGCTTCATCATCGTGAATGTGAAGCTTTGTGGCGATGACACAATTTTCTCTAATATCATGCAATGCTGCTCCAACGATTTCTTCATTGTGATGTTCATAATATAAAACATTTCCATATACTTCTGCAGTATCAAAGAATGTGCATCCATGATCATAGGCACTACGAATTGCTTCCATTGCATATTCTCTAGAAGGAATTGCGCCATATCCATGAGAGAAAGCCATGCATCCCATTCCGATTTCTGATACTTCAATGTTACCTAGTTTTCTTGTTTTCATTTTATTTTCCTTTGCCGATTTGAGTATATGTTGAAAAAAGAAAGAAGTACAATAGCAATGATACATATATTGTATACAGAAAATGAATAACAATTTATTATCACTTAATGCAAAAATGTGCTAAATCAAACAAGCTTTTATTTATGCATATAATTCAAACAAAAATAAAAAATATTATTAAAAAACTTAAAATATTTAGCACTCTACTATTGACTCTGCTAAAACGAAGAGTATATTAATACTTGTAAGACGAAAGGGTCTTAGAAAAGAGGAAAAAATATGAGATATTTAGACCGTAGAAATGCAAATTTATTTGATGATATGTTTGATGACATGTTCAGAGCTCCAGTTATGAGCAACAATACTTTATTGAAGACAGATATTCATGAGAAAGATGGAAAATATATTCTTGATATTGAAGTGCCTGGTGTAAAGAAAGAAGACGTTAAGATTTCTCTTTACAATGGTAACTTGACAGTCGCTGTTGAACACAATGAATCCAATGAAGAAAAGGATGCTAAGGGTAGAGTTATTCGTCAGGAAAGATACAATGGCTCTTGCAGTAGAACATTCTATGTATCTGATGCTATCAAGGATTCAGACATTCATGCTTCCTTCGAAAATGGTATTTTAAAGATTGAATTACCAACAGAAGCAAAGAAAGAAGAAGAAACAAAGAAGTTTATTGAAATTCTATAATTCCCTGAGAAAGACTTGTCCGCGATTGTGACAAGCCTTTTTTTATCTTTGGAATGTGACTGTAAATATTGTACCTTTTTGTGGATTACTCGTAACAGAAATTTCACCATGTATTTTATTGACCATTTCTCTTGTGATGGCGAGTCCTAAACCAAAGCTCTCCGTTTCATTTGTACGGCTTTTATCACTGCGATAAAAGCGATCAAATACGTGTGGAAGATCTTCTTGAGCAATCGTTGTTCCAAAGTTTTGAACACAGATACATGTTTTATGTTTATCCTGTGTTAATTGGCTAAAAAAACCCCAAGATAGTCTTGGGGTCAGGCAAAGCTTTAGCGGAGAGATAATGAAAAATAAATCCTTCTTGCGTATAAATCGTGAGTGGTCTGCAAACTACAAACGAGAATACAAAAGGAGGATTTATAATGTCAAAATATACTAATGACTTACACAGTCTATCACACACGAAATGGAATTGTAAGTATCATGTGGTGTTTGCACCGAAGTATAGAAGAAAAGCATTTTATGACGCAAGAAGGATTGAAGTAGGAAAAATACTTCGAGATTTGTGTGAGTGGAAAGGTGTAACAATCATAGAAGCAGAAGTATGTATAGATCATGTGCATATGCTGTTGGAAATACCACCTAAAATGAGTGTTTCGTCTTTTATGGGCTATCTGAAAGGAAAAAGCAGTCAGATAATATATGAAAGATGGGCAAATGCAAGATTCAAATACAGGAATCGAGAATTCTGATGTCGAGGCTATTATGTGGATACAGTAGGAAAAAACACGAAAAAGATACAGGAATATATTCAGAATCAGCTGAAGGAGGATCAAATAGCCGAGCAGCTAGAACTGGAGATAGAAGATCCGTTTACGGGAAATAAAAAATAAATGTACGCCGCAGACCACATTAGCGCTGTAAGGCGCAACTTTGAGAGCAGGGCTATGTTCGAAACTGAAAAACCACCGGCTGGGCCGGTGGATATTTATTAAACGGATTCGTTTTGTAGTTTTTCTTTCAGTTTTTTGTATTCATCTTTTCCAGATTGTGTCATATAAGGAGAGAGAAGTGTTAGATGTTGTAAAAGAAACTGATACAGATTTGTTTGCTTATAGACACTCTTCTGGTAGTCTTCATTTGTCCATGTAATATGAGAAAGCATCCAGAAAGATACAATATCTTCAAAGATATTATCTGCATTCTGTACCTGTAAAATACCATCTTCAAGTAAGTTGTTTAAAGATGTGATGAGATTTTGGTGGAGTTTTTTAACGGTTTCTGCATTGATTTCAAAACATTCTTCATTAATTCTTTGCATATCTGATATTGTGAAGAAGAATGCATTTTTTTTGATACCCTCAATCATCTGCCTTAAGTAAGAAATAAGCGAAGTTAGAGAATGAATATCACACACTTCCAGTTTAGGCTGAATATCTTCCATTAGAGCACATAAGATATCTAGCTTGTGAGGATAATGGTATGTTAAGTTTCCGACACTAATATTACATTCACTTGCAATCTTACGCATAGGCACAGATGCAAATCCATGCTTGTTAAAAAGCTGTCGGGAAGTTTCTAAGATTTCTGTTTTAATATTTTCTTTCATGTTTTTAATTTAACACAAAAATAACGAATTGACTAAAATAATAAATTGACAATTAGGACAAATGTACTAAAATAATTTGCGAAAAGGAGAAAAAAATGAAAAAGACAATTTCAATGATTCTATGTGCTGTTTTACTAGCTGGATGTTCTTCTACAGCACAGTCTGCTAAAACAGCTTCTACAACACAAACTGTAAAAGCAGATACAGTTACAGGTGCATCTACTACAAGAACAGTATTAAGTGGTGATGATTACGATGCAGCGATGACAGATTTAGAAGTAGTTTCTAATGATTTGGCGACAAAAGCAGAAACTGAAAAAGCTGGATATGAAGAAAAAGAAGGTGCTAAACTTGCACAAGTAATGTCAGTAAATGACGATGGTACACCTTCTATGTCAACAATACATGCGTGGAAAGTTGAAAAAAGTGGAGATCAGGCAACAATTACTGTTGTTATGACAGATGGAAGAACGATTTCTAATTTGATTCAAGAAGGATGCAAAGGAACAATCTTAGTTCACAGCAAAGCATGGTATATTATGCATGTAGAAACGGCTGAAGTAAAAACACTAGAATATAGCGATGAAGCATATGAAGCTGGAGAATTTAATAGTGCTTACTCAGGAGCGAAAGCAAAATTAAATGAATATACAGTTACATTCAATATTACAGATCTAGAAAGCACACAGGTTTACATGTTTGACTAAGAAAAAATCCACCGGTTGGTGGATTTTTTTGTAGTTAGAATTTAGATAATCCATTCTTTCTTGCTTTTTTCATCATTGCATCATATATCTTTGTTCCAGCGAATGTATAAAGTATATTTACAATTACAAATGCAATGATTTCATAATGCAATGGAAGAATGAGAGAACTTCCAAATAAGAGGTTTCTTACAAGATCTAGACCCCAGGTAAATGGAAAGAGAAGGGAAATGGCGAGAAATGGAGCTGGTAACTGAATGACTGGGAAATAGAGTCCTCCCAAAAAAGGTGCAATATTTGCGATTAAAGAAATGAATTGATCTGCTTCTTTGAAATAAATCGCAAATCCCATTAATATTTCTGCAAATCCATATGTTCCAAAAGCCATCATCAATGCAATTCCTGAAAAGAAAAGAATGATTTTTAGTGTGAGTAAATGAAATGAAGTAAGCAAGAAAATAACAATCAATGGAATCATTTCAAATACAATGGAAACAACACCACTCACAGCCCATCCAAATACATAATGGATACCTTTCAAAGGCATATTCATCATATATTCAAAGTTTCCTTCTTTTAGCTTTCGACGGATTTCAAATACTGCTGACCACATGTTTTCCACAAATTGCCAAAGAATTAATGAAAATAACATGTATTGTATATATTCTGTTTTGCTTTGAATGCCAGATATTTCTAGATTTCCGAATAAAAGAATGGCAATCGAAGGAAATATCAGCAATATAGCATCAGTACTAGCAGAGAAGATTTCAATTTTATATCGAAACTTTTCCTTCAGTTCCATCTGTAGAAGAGTGAATGCTTTTACCATTGTTCTGTATCTCCTCTTTTTCTTAATGTTGAAATATCATTTTGAATGATTGCATAGCCAAACAGTGCAAATGCAAAAGAAAGAATGGCAGGAATGAGTAACCACAATGGGTGAATAGTAAATGTATTGTTTCTTGCTAGAGAAATCGTATATGTTAATGGAATGACATATGATACAAACTGAATGATTTGTGGATATCTTTTGATGTCCGTGGAATATCCACTGAAAAAACCAATGATTTGTTGAACAAGTGCATTGACTGATCCAAGTTTTCTGAATTTCAGAGTGAAACCAAGGAATAGAATTCCCATATTCGCTGTGATAATGTCATTGATCAATAAAATAACAATAAAATGCAGAAGATCAGGAATATGAACATTGCAGAGAGAAAAGAAAAAAATCTGTAGTAATGAAATAAGATAACTTTCAATGCCGATCTGTAATGCTTTGGCGATGAAATATTGTCTGAATTGCACGGGGTATAAAAACAGGTTTGTAAAAGTGCCATCCATTCTTTCTTCTTCCATGAATCCACCAATACCAAAAAAAGCTTGATTTAGTCCAAACCAGCATAGCATACCTTTTAATGTGAGTACCTGCTGATCGGGGGAAACCATATAAATATAAGGTGCAATCATAAAAAAGGTGCCAAAAACAAGATTGATCAATAACCATTTGTAGCGAAGATCAACCTTCAGAAATTTCTTCAAATGATTCAACATTTTTGATCTTTCCTTCCTCTATCAAATAGTTTTTGACGTGATTGGTATTGTGGATACCTGTATGGGAAACAAGAAATACAGTATTCCCATTTTGAACATGTTCTTGCAGCATATCTTCAACAATCATGCATGTATCTTTATCTAGACCATTCATAACTTCATCAGCAAATATAATATCTGGATCATTTAAGAATGCACGTGCTACCATGACTTTCTTTTTCATTCCTGTAGAAAAGTTTTCTACCAGTGTTTTATCATTTTTTAGATGTAATCGATCTAGTAAAGAAACAATGCGCTCGTCGAGTTCTTTCTTTGGAATGTTTTGGATTCTGCCAATGTAATACAGATTCTCATATGCGGATAATTTATGATACAAAGAACGATCATCCGCCGTAACAATGCCAATATGATTTAAGTATTCATTTCTACTTTTTTCGATATCTTTTGCATTCCAGTAAACTGTTCCTTCATCTGGAATCATCAAACCATACATGATTTTCAACATAGTACTTTTTCCACAGCCATTATTACCGTTCAATAAGTGAATATATCCACGTTGGAAATCCATAGTTATATGATCTAGTACTTGCTGGGTATCGAAAGATTTGCTGATATTTTCAATTTTGATTTCTGTTTTCATAAATTCTGAATACCCCACTTTCGATTTTTTCAGTTAAATCTAGTATTTTATAACAAATGGATATTGTGCTTTTCACATTCATCAATCATTTTCTGTGGCCAGATACTAGCTTGTACTTCACCAACATGTGCTTTATTTAATAAAAGCATGCAGAGTCTGGATTGACCAATACCACCGCCAATTGTGTATGGCAGTTCTTTGTTTTGAATCATTTGATGATAAGGAAGTGTGAGTCTACCTTCACAATGAGATGCTTTACATTGAGAAACAATAGTGTCTTCATCCACGCGGATACCCATAGAAGAAATTTCAAGTGCACGATTTAAAGAAGGCAGCCAGAATAATAAATCTCCATTGAGATTCCAGTCATCATAGTCAGGAGCTCTACCATCATGTGGTTTTCCGCTTCTTTTTAATGGATGACCAATCTGTTTGATGAATACACATTTATGTTCCCTTGTGATGGCATTTTCTCTGTCTTTGACAGATAAATCTGGGTAGCGATCTTCTAGCTCTTGAGAAGTAATGAAATATACTTCATCGGCTAAATGACATACTGCTTCTGGATATTTATACCAGACTTCATGTTCCATATGCTTGATTACTTTGAAGATTTCTTTGACTGTTGCTTCTAATACTTCTTCTGTTCTTTCTTCTTTTGTGATGATTTTTTCCCAGTCCCATTGATCAACATAGACGGAATGCAGGTTATCTACGATTTCATCTCTGCGGATTGCGTTCATGTTTGTATAAAGACCTTCATGTTCTTTAAAGCCGTATTTTTTTAACGCAAATCTTTTCCATTTTGCTAAAGACTGAACAACTTCAACTCTTTCATCAGGCAGTTCCTGAATGTCAAAGCTGACAGGTCTTTCAATTCCGTTTAAGTTATCATTCAAACCAGAAGATTTTGTAACAAACAAAGGTGCAGAAATTCTTAATAATCCTAGTTCTTTTCCGAATTCTCTCTGGAATGTATCACGAATATATTTGATTGCTTCTTGTGTCTGCATGACAGACAATACTGGTTCATAGTTTTCAGGTGTAATTAAATTCATATCTTTTTCCCTCTTAATGCAAACCATTATACAAGAACACAATAGAAACGAGCATGAAACTTGCGAAATAGTGGCAGAAATGTACAATTAAAAATGAAAGAAGAGAAAATCATATGACAAGAGTAGATATCGCAATTATTGGCAGTGGTTCTGCAGGACTAGAAGCAGCTTTGACTGCGAAAAATAGAAATAAATCCATTCAGATCTTTGGCATAAAAGATCTATCTAACAAGATGCAGGTAATTGATCATCCAATTACAAACTATCTTGGCTTATCAAATGTAACTGGAAAACAGATGGCAGAAGCATTTACGAATCAAATGCATGATGCTGGAATTGAAATTACAGAATGTAAAGTAACAACAGTATATGCAATGGGCGACTATTTTGCATTACAGTTAAGTAATAATGAAATGGTGGAAGCTGAAAGCGTAATTCTGGCAAGTGGCGTTGTTGCGGGAAAACCATATAGCGGAGAAAGTGAATTCTTAGGCAGAGGTGTTTCTTATTGTGCAACATGTGATGCACCTTTATATAAAGGAAAAGATGTAATTGTCATTGGTGGTTCAAAGGAAGAAGAAAGTGAAGCTGAATTCCTTGGTGAAGTATGTAATTCTGTGAAGTATATTCCTTTGTATAAGGGTGAGATTGCGTTCAAGCATGACAATATTGTTGTGGTGAATGAAAAACCTGTTGAGATCAAAGGCACGATGAAAGCAAATACTTTAGTGACGAACCAGAATGAATATTCTACAGATTGTGTGTTTGTATTAAGAGCGGCACAATTTCCAACACAGTTGGTTCCTGGATTGCATGTAGAAGGAAATGCTGTAAAAGTAGATCGTGAAATGAAAACGAATATTCCTGGTATCTTTGCGGCAGGGGATATTGTTGGTTTGCCATATCAGTTTATTAAATCTGCTGGTGAAGGAAATATTGCGGCAATCTCTGCAGCTGCATATGTAGATCAAAAACTAAGAAACAGATAAAGGTATCTACAATGTAGTGTAGATGACTAGAAAAGCGATAAGCCACGGGTAAAAAAAGGGAACTGTTCCAGCAGTTCCCTTTTTCAAGTGTGCCTAGGCTGATCGACTATTTTTTTCTTTTGCATAACAAAGTTATTGTCAAAATGACTTTAAATAAATTGTCAATTTGACTATTGTATTTATGTATATATCGTTGTTTAATAGTTACGCAAAGAGGTAGAAAAAATGGATAAGATTAAATCTTTTTTTGAAAAGAAAGATGTCATTATCTCAGCACATCGTTATGGTATTGATGCGATGAGTGCAATGGCACAAGGTTTATTTGCAAGCTTATTGATTGGAACAATCATTAAGACATTAGGGCAGCAGACAGGCATTGATTTCTTGGTAAATGCAGGTACATATGCAAGCAGTGTTGCTGGACCTACAATGGCAGCTTCTATTGGATATGCATTGCATGCACCACAGCTTGTATTATTTTCATTGATTGCAGTGGGTGCTTCTGCGAATGAATTAGGTGGCGCAGGTGGACCATTGGCTGTTTACTTGATTGCTATCGTTGCAAGTGAAGTTGGAAAGCTTGTTTCAAAAGAAACAAAAGTAGATATTCTAGTCACACCTGCAGCAACAATACTTGTTGGTGTTGGATTAAGTGTATTATGTGCACCTGCGATTGGTGCAGCTGCAAGTTCTGTTGGTAATTTAATTATGTGGGCTACAGAATTACAGCCATTCTTGATGGGTATTCTTTTATTTTTCGGAATCTTGCGGCGTACTTTTCTTTTCAGGTCAAGATTGGTGATAGAAACGCCGGCATCCTGAAATACACCGTCTTCGATATACGTATACAGTGTCCTGTCAGATACTTTGATCTCTGGATGGTTCTGACAGATGACGTAGAGAGACTGTCCCTGTTCCAGAAGAGGCTTGATAAGAAGTCCGAGATCTCTGATTTCATTGACTGTAGCGTTGACGCCTGCACGTGCATCACAGAGCAGTTCAGCATATTCTTTCTGTGCAGCAGACGCATCATACATGTACTTGTCAAAACGGCAGCGCTTGTATCTTTCGCAGCCGTTGCATGCGCCAGGAGAGCGGTCACGTCTTTTACAGATAAAAGGCTTGAACGCAGGACAGTCCATAGAACAGTGGTGCGAATACTTGTTAGGACATTTTCCGGTATCAACGCACTCGACAGGATACTTGGATTTGTAAGAGAGAGTGCGATGATTCTTGATTTCCTTGCCAATTGTAGATTTGTCTTTGCCAAGCGTATCAGCGATGGACTTTTAGAAGAATTATTTTCAATACCGCGTTGAATGATTTTACGTTCGTCATCAGTTAAATGCAAATTCTTGTTTGATGTTGCCATGGTATGATCTCCTTTCCGTGAGGCAACACATCCAGATAAGAAAAATAAAACATTCTGAAAGAGTAAAATCAACTGGAAATTGATGAAATAGTAAATTCTATTCTGCGTATACGAAAGTGGAATTTAACTTTTCAGTTCAGCTCTCCAGTATAGGTAGTATTTATAAAAATTCTAGACTTATAATGAAAATAAATATCATGTATAATGATTAGAATATCTCAGGAATATACTCTTACTAAAAGCTAATAATTGGCAAATACTATGTACAATAAATGATATGTAAAGATATTGACATTGTCATGTTTTATGCTAAGCTGCGGTTGTAAACATATATGTTTGTGAGGAGCAAATATGAATTATCAAAATAATGCAAGGTATAAGAACGGTGACATTTAGTCTTCCATCAATAATATTTTGAAGGAGATTTTATGTTGAAAAAAATAGTATTCTATTATTAACATTCTTCTATCGTCATGTAGTAAAAACACGAAAATACCTTTGGATCAAAGTACTATTGACAAACTAAATTTGGATGAAACATCAGTTCATTTATATGCAATCACTATAGATCAGTTGACGAATAGCTCAGATTCTAAAGGTCTTAATGGTTATGTATTACTGTTGAGACCAGATTGTAAAGGGTGTCAAACTTTTGTTACAGAGTTTAATGAATATTCATCTTCAAATAAAATAAATTCAGATATTTACGTGCTTGATACTACAATATTAACTGATGAGGAAAAAGAAACATTATTCACTGTGTATTCAGTAACTTCTGTTCCTTCAATTATGGTGTTTGAAAGTGGTAATTTCATTTCATTAGAAGTGGGAATTTCTTCGAAGGAACAGCTATCAAGTATTCTAAAATAATTTGAGGAAAATTTATGATAAAGAGAATATTTTCTGTAATATTAATTATTACCCTTTCGTTCACTTCTTTGATCCCGATTAGCGCTAAAACTTCTATTTCTTCTGAAAATGAATTTAAAGAAATTGTTGAAAAATCTAAATACTATAAAGATTATGCAGATGAAGTTATTCAATATGATGTTTTACGTAAAGTTGAGACAGATGAAGGTACAAGATTTACCATTGAGTATAATCTCAAAACTGAAGAAGATGAATATGTACGAAACTTGGTTTTTATTGGAGATGAAAATGGTGAATTCCTCGAAGTTCTACTAACAATTGGCAAAGATGATTTGTTATCGGTTAATGATTTGATTAAGCAACATAAGACTAATATTTATATAGAAACAATAGGGCGCGTCTACCAATGTATTAAGTATACATGCAAATCATGGTCATATGATGTGTCGTATCAATCTAGTCCTGGTTGCACTGCTATTGTAGGGAAGCCTTGTGAGATTTTTAGTTTGATGAAAAAAAAGATTGTTGCTGCTATATGTAAATCAGGAGTTTGGGCAGCGTGTCATTTTAGTGTTGATAAAGTTTGTACTGGTTATTATGAAACGTTTGATGTGTGTGATTTATGAAGAAAGTAAATGTGTTTAAATATACTGGTATTTTTATTGGTGTATTGATTATTACTTTTGTTGTTATGACATATGTATCGGAATATATTTATAGCATGATTGGTGCAAGAGTTAACTTTAGCTTATCATTTATTGTTATTGAGTTTGTGAAGTTTGGTATCATTTATGATTTGACATTTGGTTTATTAACTACACTAATATGTATCTACATGTTCAAGAAATTTGTTGACAAATGTAAACAGAATCATAGTTTGATTTACTACCAACTATTAGAACTAGAGAAAGAATCTTGGTGTTGTTATGTGGTTGTATTAGTCGCAATACTAGCAGGGTTTATGTTAAAGAATCCAGTATTTATTATCTTTGCAAGTTTAGCTATTGTAATCTTAAATCCAATTTATAGTGTTATCTTAGTGCTAAAGAAAGATTTAAAGAATTTAGCTGTTTCAAAAGCTGCTAGTTGAAGAAAAATGGTGTTTTATAATTGAGCTTCCTGTAACATGTAAATGAGGAAGTGGAAAGGAAGAATGAAATAAAAAAGTACCAGTCGTAAAATTGAATC
>QQXM01000033.1 GCA_014610835.1 Erysipelotrichaceae bacterium 7770_A6 | reverse complement strand
AGGTGTTGAAATTCTTTCAATTCCTCATGTTATTTGAAAATCAATTTCTTGACACCTCATCCAATTTTGGAGCGCCCAAATTTAAAAGAGACTACAACCAATCGTCATAGTCTCTATTTTGCTTCAATTTTATTCGTCTGGCCAGTTGCAGATTTCATAGTACAACTGTTCATATACACCAGCAGACTGGTTCCAAGATACATCTGTTGTCATAGCACTCTTCACTAAGCCTTTCCATCCTGGCCTATTTGTATTGTACTGTTCAACAGCCCATCTGAGTGTGTAGACCATATCATCTGCATTAGCAGCCCAGAATGAGAATCCATTTCCTTCACCAGTATATTGGTTAAATGGCTGTACAGTATCCTTCAAACCGCCAGTTTCACGAACAACAGGTAATGCACCATAATGCATTGCAATAAGCTGTCCAATTCCACATGGCTCATATAAAGAAGGCATCAGGAACAAGTCACTCGCAGCATAAATCAAATGTGCAAGATCTTCATTGTATCCACAATAGTAGACTGCCTGTCCCTTATATTCCTGTTCCATCCACTTGAATGCATTTTCAGCATTTGCTTCACCTGTTCCAAGAACAACAAACTGAACATCCATTCCCATGATTTCACGAATACGATCCGTAATCATGTAAACGCCCTTTTGATTTGTCAGTCTAGATACCAGACCAATCAATGGCTTCTTGTCTGTTTCTTCGAGTCCTAGCTTCTTCTGTAAAGCAAGCTTATTTGCTTTCTTTCCAGAAGCATAGCTCTTCACATCAAAGTTCTTGGCAAGCAGCTTATCTGTCTTTGGATTCCATAGATCTGTGTCGATACCATTTACAATACCCCACAAATCACCTCTACGATAACGCAGTACAGCATCCATTCTTTCACCATATGTCTCTGTCAAGATTTCATTGGAATATGTTGGAGAAACTGTAGTAATCTTATCAGCATATACGATACCTGCCTTCATAAATGAAATTCCAGTATCAAACTTGATAGATCCATCATCGAAGTAGCTGTAATCCAATCCAAGACATGTAGGAAGCATATCAACACCAAAGTTACCCTGGAATGCCATGTTATGAATCGTATATACATGTTTAATAGACTGATAACGATAATCATCTGCATAACATGCATGTGCCATCAATGGAATCATACCTGTCTGCCAGTCATTGGAATGGATGATGTTTGGCCACCAGTCAATGAAATAAATCATATCCAGAACTGCACGCTGGAAGAAGGCAAAACGTTCACCATCATCTTCATAGCCATACAATCCTTCTCTTTCAAAATATCCCTGATGTTCTACAAAGTAGTAAATTACGCCATCTGCTTCTGCTTTGTAATATGTTGCTGGCTGGTCGATCCATCCAGAATGAATCTGAATTGTTCCAAGTCTTTCCAGCTTGTCATAATGCTTTTCAATAATCTTACTGTATAGAGGAAGGACAACTCTAGCATCGTGTCCTTTTTGTACAAGTGCCTTTGGTAAAGCACCAATGACATCTGCCAATCCTCCAGTTTTTACGAATGGCAGACCTTCACCTGCCACGAAAAGAATTGATCTTCCCATAAACAATCTCCTTTAAATACGGTCTCTTCTCTTAACGTATACTGGTTCTTCTGCAGTACCCTTAAGTTCTTTTACATGGTGAATAATGGCATACTTATCAACGATCACATGATCCAGTTTAGCATTTTCACCAATATAAGCACCTGGAAGAATAATAGAATTCTTAATGATTGCTCCCTTGCGAATCGTTACATTACGAGAAACAACAGAATCTGCAACTGTTCCTTCAATCACACATCCATTCGCAATGACACTTCCGCAGACATCAGATGTCTTTCCATAAATTGTTGGTGCAGAGTCGTTTGTCTGTGTATAAATTGGCCATCCAGGCTTGAATAGGCCCTTCGCTGTTGCACGATCACTCAAAGCCATTGTAATACGGAAATATTCACTCAATGAGTTAATGCATCCAACAAATCCCTTGATGCCATATCCTGTAACTGTCAGTTCTTCTAAAGAATCATTGAGAATATCTCTGAACCAGTACAAGGAAGATGTTTCTGAAGCCTTCTTCACAAGTTCGATAAATAAATTCTTACTTAATACATATGCTTCTAATGAAATAGCTGCACTCTTTCTCTTGCCACGATTGTGTCCAATTTCTGTGATTCTCTTATCCTTGTCCATTGTTAATGTATCACAGTCAAGGAAGTGCTCTTTTGCTTCACTTGTGTTTGTATAAAGAACTGTGATATCACTCTTGGATTCAATATGCTGCTGAAGAACATTAGTGAAATCCAAGCTATAAATAAAGTAACTTGGAGCAACAATCACATATGGATTGCTGTCTTCTTCAATGTACTGCATATTTAACATATAGTTTGCAATATCATTGTTATATACTTCTGCAGCGAATGATTTTTCACCATAGAGAATTCTTAATTGTCCACGCTTAGAGTTGATATTGTATTGCTGTCCAGCTCCAAGATGATCAAATAAGTTACGAGGTTTTTCCTTACAATATACATGAACATTATCAATACCAGAGTTTGTCATGTTAGAAAGAATAAAGTCAATGATTCTATATCTTCCTAAAAATGAAATGGCAGGTACTGGTCTATAATCATCCAAACCACCTACGTTGGCTTGAGAATTTTCAAAACTAATAATTCCTAATGCTTTCATATCGATTCTCCTTACTCAGCGTACTTTTTAGCCACAAGATCAATGTGTTCTGATTTACTTGATCCAAGTACTGCACCTGGTGCAACTTCTACGTTATCAGCAACGATGCAACGTGTAACCTTTGCACCCTCACCAATCTTTGCACCTGGCTGAATAACAGAATCTACGACCTTAGCACCCTTGCCAATTTCAGCGCCTGTACCAATAACAGAATTCTTAACTTCACCTAAAACAATAGAACCCTGTGTAATATACGCATTATTGATCTTTGCTTCATCACCAATATACGTTGGTAATGAGTTAATGTTTTCTGTATAGATCTTCCATCCTTGATCACCAAGATCTAACTGGTTATTGGATTCCAATAGATCCATGTTACTTTCCCATAGAGAATCAACTGTACCAACATCCTTCCAGTAACCCTTGAAACGATATGCTGCAAGTCTTCTATGATCATTCAAATATGTAGGGATGATATCTTTACCAAAGTCATGAGAAGAATCAGGATTCTTATCATCTTGCAATAAATACTTACGTAATGTCTTGTAGTTGAAAATATAGATACCCATAGATGCAAGGTTGCTCTTTGGATGTGCAGGTTTTTCTTCGAACTCTTCAATCATGTCATCCTTATCACAGTTCATGATACCGAAACGTGTAGCTTCTTCGAGTGTTACCTGTAATACCGCAATTGTTGCATCTGCCTGCTTTCTTTGATGATAAGCAAGCATCTTTTCATAGTTCATCTTGTAAATATGGTCACCTGAAAGAATTAAAACATATTCTGGATTAATACTATCTAAGAAGTCAATATTCTGAGTAATCGCATCAGCAGTTCCTCTAAATACATCTAGACCTTTATCGTCTGTTTCTCTTGGCGTTAATACATAGACACCACCGTTGTTTGTGTCTAGACCCCAGAACTGATCTTTCGCAACATATGCATTCAATAAAACAGATTCATACTGTGTTAATACACCTACTGTTGAAATACCTGAATTTGCACAGTTACTAAGTGGAAAGTCGATAATACGATACTTGCCGCCAAAATGAACGGCTGGTTTCGCTACTTTTTTGGTCAGCTCATGCAAACGGCTGCCTCTGCCGCCAGCAAGAATCATCGCTGCCATGTTATTTGCTCTCATTATGATTGCCTCCTGATTTCTATCGTTTGTTAACGCTTACATTATAATACATTATCTAAATTAATTTAATGATTATTGTAAATTTTCATTGAAAGTTTCAGAATGAATCAACAAATTTCTTACAATGGATATGAAGTATAAACTGCCTGTAATTACAATTGATCCATTGCAATTTATTTGTTTTGCCTTTGAAATTGCCTTTTTGTAATCTTTTTCAATGATTGCATCTTTTACATATAAATCTTCTGCTGTATCTGCTCTTTCATTTTGAAACTCTGTAATGATCAATGTTTCGCAATTTCTTTTTAAAAGACCTGCCATTTCATGTACCTGCTTATCTTTCAAAGCAGAAAATACACAAGTTACAGGTGAAGGTAATTGTTTCATTGATTCACACAATGCTCTGATACCTTGTTCATTGTGTGCACCATCAATGATGATCAATGGATCTTTACTTATTGTTTCAAATCTGCCCCTCCATTGGCTATGCTCAACTGCTTCTTTTACATTTTTCTGCTGAATAGCAACGCCTAAAAGTTGAGCTGCCTTCAATGCCAGAGCTGCATTATGGAACTGATACAATGCAATTGTAGATAATGAATATTCTGTATGGTTATATTCTAATACACCATTGTTACGAATGCCATAGCTTTCTAATGAAATCACACGTGCATGTTTTCTATATGCATGATAAGAAATGACTTTTCTTGCTTTTTCACTTAAATGTCCAATCAAACATCGCGTATATGATTGAATGATTCCTGCTTTTTCATACGCAATCTGTTCAATTCTTGTACCAAGAAATGCCATATGATCAAAACCAATACTTGTAATAATACAAAGTTCAGGACGTGCAATGAGATTTGTACTATCTAATCTGCCTCCCAAACCTGTTTCTATGATTGCGTAATCTACCTTTTCATCAAAAAACCACTGGAATGCAATCAATGTATCAATCTCAAACATTCCTAACTGTTTTTCTACAATGACATCATAATATTTCATCAAATATGCATGAAATGCATCTTCTGAAATATAGGAATCATTGATGCGAATACGATCACGATGCGTCATTAAATGTGGAGAAGTAAACATACCCACTTTGTACCCTTGTGAAACAAGAATATCTTTCAGATAATTACATGTACTCCCTTTTCCATTTGTACCTGCAACATGAATACACCGATATGTATTCTGTGGATTTCCAATAGATTCCAGAATAGTTTGCAAAGGGGAAAGACCATGATTTAAATTTCTCCTGCTCATGACCCATTCTTCATTTATAGATTCTCGATTTGCCAATGGATTGGCTCCTTTCCATGCTGTACTAAAAATGCGTTTGCCTGTGAAAAATGTCTGCATCCAAAGAAACCATGATACGCAGATAATGGCGATGGATGTGCACACTCTAGTACAAGATGTTTGTTACGATCAATCATACTTGCTTTATTTCTAGCATTTCTACCCCAAAGCATAAATACAACCGGATCTTCTTTTTCATTAATTTTCTGAATTGTATGATCAGTAAAGATTTCCCATCCTTTATTTGCATGAGAATTTGCTTTTCCTTCTTCAACACTCATAACCGTGTTCAAAAGGAATACACCTTGTTTTGCCCATGGCATTAAATATCCATTATTTGGAATATAACAGCCAAGATCATCATGCAGCTCTTTATAAATATTCACAAGAGAAGGAGGAATCTTCACACCAGGATTGACAGAAAAACACATTCCATGTGCCTGATTCACTTCGTGATAAGGATCCTGTCCCAGAATCACAACCTTCACATCAGGATAGTCACAAACTTCAAAAGCAGAAAATACTTTTGCTTTTGGAGGAAAAATCGTTTTTGTTGCGTACGCTTCATGAAGAAACGCACTTAACTGCTGGAAGTATGGCTGCTTCCATTCTTCTTGTAAAAAAGGCCACCATGTATTATGAATCATGATTGAAACGGATCATCCTTTCTAGATTTAACATATAGAATCACGCCCATTGCACCAATGACAATGATTCCACATCCACACGCACCATACAGCAGCCAGTTCACATCATCTTTCACTGGTGTCTCTTTGTTATTAGAACGATGAGAAATAATATTGTTTTCATCATTTTCATCAATACCACAATATGCATTCACATCATCTTCAACAACTTCAAATGGGCGATTTCCATCATTCAACAAGACTTCATTGAATGCTTTTTGATCAAAATCATTTCCTAATGCATTCTTTGCTTTATTTTCCAGCAGTTCAAACATTGCAATACCAACACCATACGGCAAAATTGTTCCTGGCTGCAGCGTTGCAAAATCATAAAGATCTTTCGCAATACTGCCGTTCAAATCTAAACGATCCAGGTACTTAGATACATCTTTTGTTGACCAGCCTAAACCATTTACTCCCAGATCTACCGCCGCAGATAAAACATAATTCAATTCAATATTGATTTTCTGATATACACTTGCGTATTCACTCAAGCCAGATACATGTAATGCCTGTCCTTCTGCAAACATACCCCAGCCTTCTTGATATCCCATCATTGTTAACTGCGTACGAAGCAATGATGGCTGCTGCTGGATATAGTAGTTTGTCTGATATAAGTGTCCTGGGAAGCCTTCATGAGCAAGTGTTGTATATAAATCAATCACATCACTCACATTATTACCATTGATTTTGATGACATTATCTCGCATATCATCTACAGGAGGACTCAAATAGTAGGCAACGATACTGTCGTTGGCAACGCTAGGATCAAGATATTGTACGTTGTAATACACTTTATCCAATACAGGAAATGCATCTAAATGCCCTTCTAAATAAGAAAGCACATCTTCTGCACTATCAAAATCAAGCGTTTCTTCTGTAACTTCACTGTGATTCTGCATAATGTCATACAATTCATCTACACTTTTTTCAATGTATTGTGTACAGATATCCAGGATTGTTTCTACATCCGCATCTATACTTGTTTTATATCTCGCTAATGCAGCGTAGTATTCACTGCCGCCATCTAAAGAACTAACGTTATAGTCAGCCTTTCTTGAGCCTTTCAACTTCTGTAATTCTTCTGCGACTTTTTCATAAGAAGGAATATATGCATTCAAGACAATTTCTTGATTCTTCTTTTTATATGCTTCTTTTTCTTCTGCACTCAATCCATCAAATGCATCAATATTTTCATCAAAGATCTTGATCAATTCATTGTCATCTTTTTTATCTACAAACTTTTCAATTGCATCTTCTGTTGCCTTTAACATTGCATCTGTTAAAAAATACCCTTTTGCAGCCTGTTTCTTTGTATTTTCTAAACATTGATCCAAATACGCAGGCACAGAAGCAAGTGTTGCAAGATAATCATCAATATCTTCTTTTTCATAAAAAACAAACTCAGTGAATGTCGTTAATAAATTATCAATTACACCTTCAGCACTATTAAATGCCCAGTCAAAATATGGGTAAGAATTTAATTCTTTATTTCTTTCAAGATAAAATGCAATCGTACGATAATCTTTCTGTTCTGTTTCAGATAAAGAATCATAGTCAAAAGATTGCAGCTTCTTCAAATATTCGTCACAATCTTCAACACTATCTTCATAATCATCCCAGGAAGCATCTCCGATATTTACATCAGGCTTTTCAATGCCATATTTTTGATAATCACGCAATGAAAAATGAAGTGTTGTGTAGTCTTCAGACATCATTTCTTGAAATAACTCATCTTCAAAATCTGAAAATGATTCTTCCGCATGAATTGGTGTCAATATACTAGAAATCATTAAAAATAATCCTAGAATTCCATTCACCAGTTTTTTCATTTTACTCTCCTAATAATCCAAAATGCTGAAATGCATTGTATAAACCATCTACACCTAAAAATAAATACATTCCTATAACTCCGTGTACTTCTTAGCATTTCCACATACTTTTTCTACTGGATACTTCTTTTCATTCATATCCATTTTCATATTCACGATTTCATCAACATCTAAATGCATACGATCCAATAGATCCTGACAATAAATAATAACATCAGCCAATTCTTCTTTGACATGTTGTTCATCGTATTCACTGCTCCATTGAAAACATTCCAGTAATTCACTTGCTTCTATCGCAATCGATTTTGCCAGATTTTCTTCTGTATGAAATTGTGCCCAGTCTCTATCTTTAACAAATTTACGTATTCTATCAATTGTTTCCTGTTTCATAAATTATCTCTTGAAGTTTTCAATAAAAGTTTCCACTTCTTCTTTTGTTGGCATAACACGCAACGCACCCTTCTTTGTTGTGACGAGGGAAGCTGCTGCATTGGCAAACTTCAACATTTCTTTCAGCTTTTCTTCATCTAAATGATCAATACCATTTTCTAGCACTGTATGAATCATACATGCACAGAACGTATCCCCAGCACCTGTTGTTTCAATGGTTGCTTCCTGCAGAAAAGCAGGATATGCAACATGGATATCACGATATACAGCCTTAGAGCCATCTCCACCCATAGATAAGCAGATCAGTTTCAGATTTGGATACTCTTTCTGTAAGAATGCAATCCCTTCATCATAATTATCCATTCCTGTAAACCATGTAATTTCATTATCAGAAATCTTCACAACATCAGCCTGTTGTAAACCCCAGGCAACCTGTTCATGTGCTTCTTCTAGAGATCTCCATAATGGTTCTCTCAGGTTTGGATCAAATGTAATTGTTAATCCATTTTCTTTTGCCACTTTAACTGCTTTCTGTGTTGCATTTTTCACAGATTCATCTGTTAAAGACAATGTACCAAAGTGAAAAATAGAACTAGAAGCGATCAATGATTCATCGACTTCTTCTTCCTTTAGATTCATATCAGCACCTGGATTACGATAGAATGCAAAATCACGGTCACCATTCTCCTTCTTTAAAACAAGCGCCAATGTTGTATGCACATCATTGTCATACACAAGACCTGTTGTATCAATTCCTTGTTCCTGCACTGCTTTTGTTAATAAATGACCGAAGCCATCATTTCCAACTTTTCCAATAAAAGCTGTTTTATCTCCCAGTTTCTGAAGCATGCTTAAAACATTGCAAGGTGCTCCACCTGGATTTGCTTCTAAAAGAGGATTTCCTTGTTCACTGAGTCCATTTTCTGTAAAATCAATCAATAATTCCCCTAAAGCAACAACATCATATTTTTTATTTGTCATAATTGTTTTTCTCTCCTGAACCTTATTGATATCTTACTATCATACAAAGCAAATGAAAAGAACTCGTTTAGAGTTCTTTCTATGCAATTCTCGCAAATATACGAATGGATAATGCTGGAACTTCCACATGTGTTCCATGTTCTTCATGTGCCTGTCCATATTCATCAAAAATACATTTCCAGTCTGGTTCAAAATCATATTCTCTTCCATTGTAGGATGGATTAAAGATACAGCGAATGGCATCAATATGATGCTCTTCATCTTTCATAAAAATATCATAGAATACAATTCCACCTTTACTCACATTCACTTTGACATGTTCCATGATTTCTTCTGTTGTATGTAAGCGGAACTGTTTATATTCTTTTCTTAATGCAATACATTTTTTTGTATATTCAATAATATCAGAGTAGAACACCGCTCTTTCCCAATCCATCTGATTAATTTTATCAGGAGCATTATAAGAGTTAGAATCATCATTCTTTGTTCCACAGAATTCACATCCAGCATGCAGGAATGGAATTCCCTGAGAAATCAATGTCGTCAAGATCATCATTTTCTGACGTTCTTTACGCGTCTGACGATCTTCATTGTTACAACAGGCATGCATCTTATCCCAGCTTGTAGAATTATCATGTGTTTCGATATTATTGATTGTTTGATCTGGCTGCTCAAAACGCTTAAACAAAGGATCACCCATCACATTTCCAGTAATTGCGGAAAGGAAAGAAAAAGCATGTTCTGTATCACCAGTAATATATCCTTTACTGTATTTCTGATCATCACTTGTTTTTCCCTTTACAACATCTCTGAAGTAATCATTAAAGTGTGCAATTTCAGGCATGACATTCTGATTCATGATACTTGCCTTCTTCTTGTAATCAAGCATTGTTGGAAGGTCCCACCCTTCACCATATACCATGAAATCAGCTTTCTTCTTTTTGCCTTTTTCCTTGATTGCATTCATTGTTTCCACATCTAAAATACCCATCAAGTCAAATCGAAAGCCATCTACATCATATAGATCCATCATCTTCGAAATCACATATAACAGATATTTTCTTGCCATTGGTTTATCAGAAGCAAAATCATTTCCACAGAAAGATCCATTGGATAAGAAACCACCTTCATTATAACGATAATAGTAATATGGCATGACACAGTTAAAGCAGCAGCTATCGACATCATATGTATGATTAAATACAACATCCAAGTTCACACGCATTCCTTTTTTATGAAATGTAGAAACAAGTTCTCTCATTTCTTTCATACGAGAATATGGATCATCTGGATTTAAAGAATAGCTGCCTTCCAATGATAAGTACTGCATTGGATCATATCCCCAATTGTAATTCTTTTCTGGGTGAAATTCATCCACCGTACAATAATCATGTACAGGCATCAATTGAATATGCGTTACGCCTAAACCAGACAGATAATTCAAGCCTGTAGGAAAGCAATCATATTGTGTATGGTCTTCGCATAAAGAAACATACTTTCCATTTGTTTTTGTTCCTGTAAGACAAGAACTTGTCATGTCTCTAACATTTGCTTCATACAAAATTGCATCTGTACCGCAAACTTTTCCCTCAGGTTTCACAAAAGGAACTTTTTTCAATAATTCTTCATTAATAACAGCACTATACTGCCCATTTCCATTACTGCTCAATGCATATGGATCCAAAGATCTAACAACGCATCCATTTCTTTCAACAAAGTAACAATACAAAGCATGTGAAAGATCCCCTTCCACGCGCATCCTCCATACACCGTGGTCACTTCTTTTCATTGGATAAGAATCAACTTTCTTATTCCTATGAATATGTAAAGTAACAGATACTGCCGTCGGAGCCCACAAAGCAAAATCAGTATGTGTTGGATGGTAAATAGATCCTAGATCATCTCCACCATAATAGAACATACGGTTGAATTCATCTGTTGATACAATATTTCTAATTTGCAAAGGAACCATCAATCCATGAGATTCACGTATTTTATAGTCTTTTCCAAATGTTCCATCTGCAGGACATGTTAGAACATATTTCATTTTTGTATCATGTTCTTCCGCATTGACCACAACTAGATCCTGTGAAGAACTACCTTCAACTAGACTAAAATAATCGCTTCTTCCACCATAAAAATTTTTATTCATCCAGATTGTGATTTTCCCAAAATCATCTAGATAAGCATGCATTGCTGGCATAAATCCCTCCACTATTTTTATTGATTTTCCAAAATAAAAGGCACCATTAATGGTGCCATATTTTTTTTAAAATTTCAATGGTTCAGCGTTCCAGATATCTTCTGCGTATTCTCCAATTGTTCTATCACTTGAGAAATATCCGCTCTTCGCAATATTGACTAAGCACATTTTAGCCCATTGATGTTTATCCTGATATAATTCTTCAATTTTTTCCTGTGCTTTTACATAAGCATCAAAGTCTGCCAATACAAAGAATTCATCATTTTTATTCTTGATTTCATTCAAAATCAATGTGAAGTCATCTGGATCAGAACTCCAAGTGCAGTCAACAAGAGATCTCAATACATTTGCGATTCTTTCATCACCGTCAATGTATGACTGTGCACGATAGCTGTACTTCATATCACTAAGTTCTTCTACTGTATGACCAAAAATGACATCGTTATCTCTACCAACAAGTGCATCAATTTCCACATTGGCACCATCTAATGTTCCAAGTGTAATTGCACCATTCATCATGAACTTCATGTTACCAGTACCACTTGCTTCTTTACCTGCAGTAGAAATCTGCTCAGATACATCTGTACCAGGAACTAGAATTTCACTCATCGTAACGCAATAGTTAGGCAAGAATACAACCTTGATCATGCCATTTACATCAGGATCATTATTCACAACCTTTGCAACACAGTTAATCAGTTTGATAACTTTCTTAGCAAATGTATATGCACCTGCTGCCTTAGCCGCAAATAAATATGTATGTGGCTGCATACGGTAATTTGGATCAGACTTGATTCTCTGATAGCGGTAAATGATATTCATGACATTCAGAAGCTGTCTCTTGTATGCATGTAAACGTTTTGCCTGGGAATCAAAGATAGAAGCTGGATCAACAACAATACCTGTCTTTTCTTCAATATACTTCGCAAGAATTTCTTTTCTTTCCTGCTTGACTTTCAAGAATGCATCCTGTGTTGCTGGATCATCTACATACTTCATTAAATCTTCAAACTTTTTGAAGTCAACTTCATATTTCTTGCCAATCAATTCATCTAAGAACTTCTTTTCCTGTGGATTGTTATACAGCATCCATCTTCTTGGCGTAATACCATTTGTCTTATTAGAGAAACGTTCTGGGAATAACTGATAGAAGTCTCTGAATAAATCATCTTTCAGGATTTCGGAATGGATCTTGGCAACACCATTGATAGAATGAGAGCCAACAATAGCAAGATTTGCCATATGTACTGTGTTATTCTGGATCACACGTACTCTTTCAACCATTCCCTGATCACCATTGCAATGTTCCCAGACATACTGTGTGAAACGACGATCAATTTCTTCAATGATCATGGCAATACGTGGAAGCAGGTTACGAATATAATCCATCGGCCATTTTTCCAATGCTTCAGACATAACTGTATGGTTTGTATATGCACAGGTTTCCTTTACAATTGCACTTGCTTCATCCCATGAGAAATGATATTCATCCATCAATACTCTCATTAATTCAGGAATCACTAATACAGGATGTGTATCATTCATCTGAATTGCAATCTTTTCACCTAAATTTTTCAATGAAGGATACTGTTTCAAATGAGATTCCACAACAGAATGAATACCTGCACATACAAAGAAATATTCCTGCATCAATCTAAGATACTTGCCTTCTTCAGTAGAATCATCAGGATATAGTTTTAAACAAATATCATCAACAAGAGACAGATAATCTCTTTCAGACATATACATAGGTTTGCTTGCTGGTTCAGCAGACCAAAGTCTTAATGTATTTGTAAAAATTGTATTTGCTCCAATGAGTGCCATATCATATGGAACTGCCATGACCTTTGTAGAATCACGGTGCTCAAAATGCATTGTTCCATCTTCATCATACCAGGAATCAATATGACCATAGAATTCGACTTCTACCGCATGCTTAGGTTTACGGATTTCCCATGGATTTCCATAACGCATCCAGTAGTCAGGCAATTCCACCTGTTCACCAGCTTCATTGATCTGTTGTTCAAACAAACCAGAACGATAACGAATACAGTTACCATTCAATGGAAGGTTTAAAGATGCACCTGAATCCATGAAACATGCAGCAAGTCTGCCTAAACCACCATTTCCAAGACCTGGATCCAATTCCAATGATGCAAGTTCATTATAATCAATACCTAATTCTTTGAGTCCATCTACGACCATGTCATAGATACCAAGATTCTTCAGATTATTTGTCAGCATCTTGCCTAACAAAAATTCAATAGAAAAATAATATATCTGCTTTGCCTGTGTATGCTTGATTGCAGCTTTTGTATCTTTCCAGTTAACATTTGCATAGTCTCTAACCATCTCGCCTAAGACCATGTATTTTTCTGTTGGATGTGTATCCTCTACGGCACATCCAAAGCTTTCAACAAGACGTCTTATGTATTGCTCTTTGAATTCTTCTTTACTTTTAAACATGTTTTTTCTTATCTCCCTTTTTGCCACATACAAAATAAATTGTAGCCCACGGTGCTAATTGTATCGTAATATGCGAAGAAAATATACCCTGTTTTCCATCAGTTATGGAATGCAGAGGTTTTTTATTACACATATTACAGCCCCCATACAACGCATCTTCTGTATTTAAAATTTCTTTATATACGCCATTTTGTGGTACTTTAACATCATATTGCGGATACGATTCTGGCTTGCAGTTCATGATACAGACAATATATTGTGAATCATCTTCACGTACAAACGAAAATACTGACTGCTTCGCATTATCTGCATTGATCCACTGAAAACCTTTTCCACATGTATAGTCATATTGATACAATGCTGGATATTTCAAATAAATATGATTCAGATCTGAAAAGAATTTTGCAAACGCTCTATGTTTTGGATACTCCAGCAAGAACCAGTCAATTTCTTTCTTTTCATCAAATTCTCTAAACGAAGCAATTTCATTTCCAATAAAATTCAATTTCTTGCCAGGATGTGCATACATATATGCATACAGATTTCTTGCCTGAGAAAACTTTGTTTCATAATCTCCCCACATACGATCAATGATTGTTTTTTTGCCATGTACATTTTCATCATGAGAGAATGGGAGAATAAATTTCTCAGAGTAAAAATAATGCATAGAAAACGTCAACAGATGGTGATCATATACACGATACAAAGGATCTGTAGAATAATATTTTAATGTATCATTCATCCATCCAAGATCCCATTTATAGTCAAATCCTAAACCTCCATCTAATGTTGATGCTGTGACTTTCGCAAAATCCGAACTATCTTCCGCAATGAGCATCACACCAGGATATTCACGGTTCAAGTAGTAATTCATTCTTTTTACAAAATCAACACTACCTTGATTCACACCACGATTACTATTTCCGCCCCAGTAAATCAGATTGCTCACCGCATCCACGCGAATTCCATCAATATGATATACATCACACCAGAAACATGCAGAACTCATCAAAAAAGAACGTACCTCTTCATTCCAGAGATTAAAATTCATTGTTCCCCATTGAGATTCTCTATTTTCAGCATCCGCATATTCATACAATGGCTCACCATCAAATGCAATCAATCCAAATGCATCTTTGACAAAATGCACAGGAACCATATCAATAATTAAGCCAATTCCTTCTCTATGACAAGCATTCACAAAAGAAGCAAACTCTGTTGGATTCCCATACCGACTCGTCAAAGAATAGTATCCACTTGCCTGATATCCCCATGATCCATCAAATGGATATTCACACAAAGGCATCATTTCAATATGTGTAAATCCCTTTTCTTTGACATAAGGAATCAATTCCTTTTCTAAATCTAGATATGTATATGGATATTCGCCATGTTTTTTCCATCCTCCAGCATATACTTCATAAATATTGACTGGCTGATCAAAATTTTTGTTTCTAGACTTCATCCATTTTTCATCAGTCCATTGGATGTCATTGAAGTCATAAATCTTTGATGCATTATTTGGTCTTGTTTCTGAATAGAATGCATATGGATCCGCTTTATACAGGATATCTCCTTTTCCTGTTTCAATTTTATATTTGTAACAATCCCATTCAAAAACATGATTGATAAAAACACTCCAGATTCCAAATGCATCTGTTCTTTGCATTTCTACTGGATGTTCATCCCATTCTGTAAAATTACCGATAACATATACTCTTCTTGCATGTGGCGCATATACCGTAAAGCGAACCCCGGATTGATTATTTTCTTTTCCAATGTGCGCGCCAAACAATCGATATGCTTCAATACAATGACCTTCATGGAAGGTTTCAATGATCTTATTCTTATTCATGATACCCCTTTCACAAGTATTCATATTTTATCATGTTTGCAAGATTGACTAAAGGTCATTTTAAAATTTCTTACGATTTAATGTATAACCAACAACTGCACCAACAATTCCACCAACAATGTGTGCCATATTAGAAATATTATCATTCACTGCAAAAGCCTCATACACCTGTTCTCCAACAAAGAAAAACATGATCAATATAAATGTTAAAGGTATCTCTCCCTGTTTAAATTCTGTAAAAGAAGAAAGCACAATAAACGCAAATACAACTCCACTTGCACCACAAAGAGCAATATCCCAGAAGAATACATAGTTAATCAGTCCTGTTGCCAAGGCAGTTATGCCAATGACTTCTAACAATGTTTTTGAACCATACTTTTCTTCCAGCATTGGCCCCAGCAATAATAAATACGAGGCATTGCCAATAAAATGTTCCCATCCTTCATGTCCTAATACATGTGTAAAAAATCTGACATATGTCATGAAATTACCCAATGAAGAATGATATGTCATGAAAAACCCTTCTGTGATCTTTCCACTAGATAAAACACCGAAAAGCGTTGCGAAAAAACAAAGCAGCACAAATCCCAATGTCACTGGTGCATTGAATGTAATTCTTGTCTTTTTCATAAAATCAGTCTCTCATTTCTAACAACATTCTATTACATTCCAGCCAACAAAAAAACCTGGCAAAATACCAGGTTTGTATATTAAGCAAGAATAGGCTTGATTGCTTTGTATAGAGATTTAACTGATTGTCTATGCATCATCCACCATACATGCATATTCTAAAAAACGAAATGTTATAAATTGAATGTAATTAAAGATTGAGATTTCTAGAGAACTATCATGGACCTATAGTTAACCTTATCGAAGTACAATCGATGTTTATGTAAATCTTCTGTGAAATTTCTAATTGCCATAACAATTATTAAACCTAGTCAGTTGAATTTGCACATTCATACCTAATCCATAAACCTTCAATCCTCACAAGAACATTTTCTGCATCGACAATATGATATTCATAACCAACACCAAAATTAGATTGATTATTTTCGCGAGGTAATTCGTATCCTTCTACACTAGAAGTAATGGTACCATTTACTTCAAATTGCAGATTATAATCTTCTTCCTTAGCTTCAATATAAAATCGACCATCATATAATTCACCAGTAGAGTGATACAAATGATCATTTACCATTATGTTTGGAGCAACAGAGTTTTCTTCAATGATTTCAGCTTCACTTGTATTATTACTCATATTGCAACCTGAAATAAGTAAAGCACAAAGTATCAAAAACAGCTTTTTCATAATGATTACCTGATGTTATAAAAATTGTGACATTTTCCTCAGCAAAATTTTCGACTTCACTATTTGTTGATGTGTATGCAAATAAGGAACTATCATAAATTATCCTTAATTTTAGAATACAGTGATTTATCAATAAGAAACAGACTTTATTTTCAAATATATAATTGTTAAGATAAAAAAATCCGGATGAAAACTACTGAAGAAATTCCAAAAAAACCTGGCAAAATACCAGGTTTGTATATTAAGCAAGAATAGGCTTGATTGCTTCTGTTAAAGCATCTTTCTTTGCCTGTGCTTCTTCTAAAGTTGCACCGCTTGTTGTGAAATATGTCTTGATCTTTGGTTCTGTTCCACTTGGGCGAACAATCAATACAGATCCATCTTCCAAGTCATATCTCAATACGTTAGATTTAGGTAAACCAGTAGAAGCAGTATCAAGATAGTCAGTCACCTTTGTAACTTTCTTTCCAGCAAATTCACCAGGAACATTTTCTCTTAATCCCTTCATGATTCCAGCCATCTTATCCATTCCAGATAAGCCTGGGAATTCATATGCATCTACAAGATTCAGGTAGCGACCATACTGTGCATAGATTTCTTCCAGTCTCTGCTTGATGGAAGAACCAATACTTCTATAGTATGCTGCCATTTCACAAATCAGCATGGAACCAATGATAGCATCTTTGTCTCTAACATATGGTCCAGCTAAATACCCATAAGATTCTTCAAATCCAAAGATGAAACGATCCACTTCACCAGCTTCTTCAAGCTTAGCAATCTGATCACCAATCCACTTAAATCCAGTTAATGTATGTCTTAATTCAACACCATAATGTTCAGCAACTTTTTCTGCAAGAGGTGTAGAAACAATAGATTCAACAGCGACAGCATTTTCTGGCATAGTTCCCTTTTCAATTCTACCAGCACAGATATAGTCAAGTAATAGAACACCCATTTCATTACCAGAAACAAGTTCATAGCTTCCATCTGGACACTTCATCGCAATACCAACACGGTCAGCATCCGGGTCAGTTGCAAGCATAAGATCTGCACCAACTTTTTTTGCAAGTTCTACGCCCTTTTCCATTGCCGCATAGATTTCAGGGTTTGGATAAGAACATGTTGTGAAGTAGCCATTTGGATATTCCTGTTCAGGAACAATTGTAATATCTGTAATTCCTATATCTTTTAATACATGTGTTACTGGAACTAGACCAGTACCATTCAATGGAGAATATACGAGTTTTAGTCCAGCACTCTTGCAAAGACCTGGACGTACTTGTCTTGCTTCAATCGCTTCATATAAACCATTCTTGCAATCTTCACCAACAAACTTGATCAGACCCTTTTCAACACCTTCACTGAATGGCATATACTTTGCACCAGTCAATACATCTGTCTTCTGAATAGAATCATATACAACCGCAACAGCATCATCTGTCATCTGACATCCATCTGGTCCATACGCCTTATATCCATTATATTTTGCCGGATTATGAGAAGCAGTTACCATGATACCTGCATTACACTTGTAATATCTTGTAGCGAAAGATAGTGCAGGAACTGGCATTAATTCATCATAGATACGAACATTGATACCATTCGCTGCAAGTACCCCAGCAGCTTCACGCGCAAAATTCCAGCCCTTTAATCTTGAATCATAAGAAATAGCTACGGTTTGTGTTCCACCTTGTGTCTTCACCCACTCAGCAACACCTTGTGTTGCCTGTCTAACGACCCAGATATTCATACGGTTTGTACCAGCACCTAATGTACCTCTTAAACCAGCAGTACCAAATTGTAAGCTCACTGCGAATCTTTCTTTGATTGCATCATCATCACAGGCAATTGCGTCTAGTTCTGTGTTTAAGTCAATGTCTAAAAGATCAGTTTCTTTCCATCTTTTATATTCATCTAAATATGTCATTTATTTCCACCTTTCTGTAAGCGTTTTCTACAATTATAAAAATAATATCAGCTTTTTATAATGGAGCTGCAACCATGCAGTTGTGAAAAAAGGGAGCAGCCAAGACGCTACTCCCTTTTCATACTCAACTAATTAAGCAATTACCTTTTGAGCACGAAGTACATCTTCGATTGTCTTGACAGCTACGTCTTCGTCTTCACCTTCACAAGAAACTGTAATTTCTGACTGTGTAGGGATACCTAATGACATAACGCCCATGATGGACTTCATATTTACTGTACGGCCCTTATAAGCAACCTTAACTTCACACTTGAACTTGCTAGCTGCATTAACTGCTACTGTAGCTGGACGAGCATGTAATCCAACAGGGTCAATCACTGTAACTGAAATCTGTTTCATTCAAAATTCCTCCTGATTCATTTACTAGGTTTATTTTAATACAACAATTTCTCACTTACAAGCGTTTACAGGTTAACTTTCACAATATTCAATAATTATTTCATTGAGATGCATTCCAATTGTTTCTAGCATACACAAGCATCATCTGCTTGATTTTCTTTGCTAAAGCACGATTGTAGCTGCCTTTTTTGCATCGATAGCACCATGCTTCCTGGTAATTTACAGGATCATTCATACGCGTATCACTGCCCAGCAGATCCTGCATCTGCACGATTGCAATATCACTTCTAGAACCATACAGACAGCGAAGCATTGCATCCTGTAATCCAGCCTTATCGCATCCAAGATACGCACATGCACGTTTCACACGCTCACTTTGATTCTTGTCCTTGATCCACTGTTTCAATGTTTCATTATCATGTGTTCCAATGTAGACAACACTGTTTTTTTCATGCTGGAAAGGCATATACAAAGAATATGTATCGTTTGGATCAAATGCATATTCCAGAATACGCATGCCAGGATATCCACTGTCTTTAATCATTTGTTTAAATTCATCAGAAAGATAGCCAAGATCTTCAACAATCATTTCGACATCTTTCACTTCTTCTTCAAGATAGTGGAATGGTTTCAAGCCCGGTCCCTCACACCAATGACCATCTTTTGCTTCACCATCAATTTCTATTGCGTAGTAAGATAAATACCCCTGAAAATGATCAATTCGCAAAACATCACACCACTGTAATGCATGTTTTGCACGTTTGATCCACCATTGATACTGCTCCTGTTCCATTCTATTCCAGTCAAATAACGGATTCCCCCACTTCTGCCCATTTGGATTAGCTCCATCTACTGGCATACCACTGACATATTGAATTGTATGGGTTGCTTCATCCATCAAAAACTGTTCACTCGATACCCATACATCACTAGAATCACTCGCAATATAAAATGGAAGATCTCCAATGATTTTGATGCCATTTTCATTTGCATATTTTTTTGAATATCCAAAATTGGTTGAGGTTTTGACATATTGTAAAATAATATGATGTTCATGAGGTCTTGAAGGAAAATC
>QQXM01000203.1:25620-26892 GCA_014610835.1 Erysipelotrichaceae bacterium 7770_A6 | reverse complement strand
TTCTTCTTTTTGAAGAAGATCATAGCTACAACTGCAGCTAATGCAATGACACCCATTCCAGCATATAATGCAACGTTTCCATCATCAGATGTTACTGGTGTCTTGGATGTCTTTGGTGTATCTGTATACATCAATGCATATGTTGAGAACTTGTCTGATTCAAATGTAATTGTCTTTGTTTCAGGATTGAATGTTGCTGGCAATACATCTACCTTGCCTTCGTGAATTCTGATTACCTGATATGTTCTATCTACTGTATTGTTTGTATTGATGAATGAATCATCTAATGCAACTGTAAACTGAACAGGAGTTCCTGTTTCGCTTAAAGCAACATCAGTTCCAATCACTGTACCATCAGCATCCTTGATAGAAACTTTAACACCAAGATCTAAATACATTGCAATCTTGTTTGTTGAGTTCAGCTGAGCTTCTACTAATTTTTTGTCTTCAGCAGTTGGAGTAGTCTTGCTTACGGAAACCTTTACATCAGCTTTGCCGCCTTCTTTTAATGCAGCCTGCTGTTCTTCTGAATATGAAGCTTTTGTATTTTCTACAATCTTATCAGCATCTGAACTTACAGATGTTGTAGGTGTATCAGCAGATACTTCAGGTTTAATTGTAGTTTTCAACGAGTAATTGATTGTAGCGAATCCATCACCGCCAACTCTTGTATTTGTAAAATAGATAAAATAATAATAATCATTAGGTCCTAAATTTGCATCTTCACTTTCTTCATAATCAATACTCATTTCTTCTGAAAGAATACCTAAAGACTGTTTTGTTTTTTCAAATAGAGCAGTCATTTGATCATGAATATCTTTTTCAATGCTATTTTCAGATACTAAGAATGTGTGGTTTTTAATATTTTCCTGGAATGTAGTGTCAACTTTTTCCAGTAAAGTACTTGCATCATCATTATGTACATAGAATGTTAAATTCTTTCCAGGTGCTACTTCCAATGTAACTTTTCCTTCTTTATTAGCAATAATTCCGTTTTCTAATCCAACAGTTATATCTCCATTTTCGTCTGGTCCGCTATCAGATCCTCCATAAAGTACATCAAATAAATCGCATTTTAATTTTTTACCAAAAGCATAAAATTCAAATTCTTCATTATTTAAGTATTCAGCTGGAACAGTTCCTTTATAAGTAATTGAAACACGATATTCCTTCCCGGTTTGCAGATAAACAGTATCATTTACAGGTGTAACTTCTCTTGAATCAGTTTTGTTTTCAATTTTTAAACTAACTAATTCAAATGGATCACTTCCT
>QQXM01000203.1:0-25610 GCA_014610835.1 Erysipelotrichaceae bacterium 7770_A6 | reverse complement strand
CTGATTACCTGATATGTTCTATCTACTGTATTGTTTGTATTGATGAATGAATCATCTAATGCAACTGTAAACTGAACAGGTGTTCCTGTTTCGCCGATTGTTACATCATCACCAACCTTAGATCCGTTTTTTGTTATAGAAGCAACAACTTTAAGATCTAAATACATTGCAACTGTGTTTGTTGAATTCAATTGAGCTTCTACTAATTTCTTATCTTCAGCAGTTGGTTCAATCCTTGAAGCTGTTGTTTTGATGAAAACTTCACCTGATTTAGCTGCTTCTTTTTGTTCATCTGATAAATATGAACTTTCCTTTAAAGTATCAATCAATGTCAGTTCATCATAAGAAGCTGATGTAGTAGGTGTTCCTTCTGTTATTTCTGAAGTATTAGTTTTATCTACTACTGTAACTGTAATAACTTTATTGTAAATTTCTTTTTCATCTAAAGTACAAACTAACTTTAATTGATATCCACTGTCTTTTGTTGAAACAAATTTAGGTCCTGTGTCTGAGCCACCAGAGCCTGCTGAGCAAATACCTTCCCATGTTTTTCCACCGTCATTTGAACCGGATAATTCTTCATCCCAACTATGACCTTCTGTATTTTTCCATTCTGTCGTAAAAGTACCAGTAAGTTCAGTGCCGCTTGTTACTGTTTTATCTTCAAAATTAGTAACTGTTAGATAGTCATCTGTTGAGCTTTCACTTCCATCAATGATATGAAATGTAATAGGTTTTCCAGATACAATTTCAATTCCTTTTACACCATATTTTTTCACTTTAAAAGTTGCACCATATTCAATAATTAATTCGCCATTCTCATCTGGAGCAGAGTCAGAACCACCACCCAAATATTCAAAAATATCACAATTTAATTGATCTCTAAGTTTTTGTAATAGATCGCCAGCAACTTCTACTTCTCCTTTGTAAGAAATCGTAATATCATACGTTTTCCCACTTTCAAGAGTATAAACATCATTCTTTGGTGTCACTTTTTCTGAAGTAGACTTATCTACGATTTCATAGCTAACCAATTGCACTTGATTCTCCCCTTCTGCAAAGACTGGAGTTACCATTCCCAAAATGCAGAATAATGAAAGAACGAATACAAAAAACTTATTTAACTTTTTCATTATCTTCCTCCCTTGTTCTATAAGTTTTACATTACTTATTATATATATATATATATGCAAGGGGTGATTGAGTTTATAACCTATTTTTTACATAGGAGAAAATGAAAAAAATCACTTTTTTATTTTCATCTATCCGATAAAAAAACCGCCAATTTTCATAATTAGAAAATGAACGGTTCTATGAAATCTGTTTGTTATTTTAGTTATGCATTTTTCACTTGTTCAATCCACAAATCCACAGATGCATCACTAGGCATTCTCCAGTCACCTCTAGGAGACAATGTTACTGATCCAACCTTAGGTCCATCTGGCAGACAAGAACGCTTAAACTGCTGATGGAAGAAACGATTATAGAAACGAATCAACGCATCTTTTATTTCTTGTTTTGTTAATGTATCATATGCAACCAATGCAAATGCAAGTATCTTTTCTGGTGTAAAACCATAACGCAATGTGTAGAACAGGAAGAAATCATTCAAGTCATATTTACCAATCTTTTCTTCTGTTTTCTGTGCAATCTTGCCATTAGTTGCAGGTGTCAATTCAGGAGATATTGGTGTATCTACAATACTCAATAATGTTTCTTTTAAGAATGCATCATCACAAGTATATGCATAAGTTCTACAGATGTATTGAACAAGTGTTTTAGGAACAGATGTATTCACACCATACATACTCATATGATCTCCATTATACGTACACCAGCCTAATGCAAGTTCAGATAAATCACCTGTACCAACAACTAAGCCATTTTCCATATTTGCCGCATCCATCAAGATATATGTACGATATCTTGCCTGTGCATTTTCATATGTTGTATCACCTTCACCATTGTATTGATTTCCATGTCCTAATTCTTCTAAATGTAGTTTTACACCTTCACCAATGGCAACTTCTCTCGCTTCAACATTCAATGCTTTCATTAAATTAATTGCATTGTTATATGTTAAAGAAGTTGTATTTCCATGATTTGGAAGTGTATAGGCAATTATATGGATTTCAGGTACGATTTTCTTTGCTTCATGTGCTACAAGTAAAGCTAATGTACTGTCCAGTCCACCAGAAATACCAATGACGAGATTATGAATATGTGTTGAACGTACACGCGTTGCCAGGCCATTTGCCTGAATCTTAAGAATCTTTTCGCAACGTTCCTTTCTTTCATTGTCATCTTTTGGTACAAATGGATTTTTCGCAATCAAATAGTTTTCTTTTTTTAGTGTTTCTACAAGTGTATCTACTGAAATTTCATCTGTATTACATAATGCAGGAATCTTTGCTTCCACTCTTGTATATCCTTCATCTACTGTTTCAAATGTATTCTGATGAATTCGGTTATATGTAATTGTATCTAGATCAATAATTGCAGAATCAACGTGTGTACGCTCTGTAAAGATAGAATCTTTCAGCTTCTTGCCATTTTCATAAATCATAGAATGACCAGAGAAAACTAGATCCGTACTTGATTCATCAACTCCACTGGAAACATAACAATACGCACAATAACAAGAACTGGATTGCTGGGAAACCATGCTTCTACGATAATCTTCTTTTCCAATCAGTTCATCAGATGCACTTAAATTCACAATGATATTTGCTCCCGCTAGGCATGCATGTGTACTAGGCTTATCTGCGACCCAAAGATCTTCACAGATATCACATCCCACAACTGCTCCACTTTGTGGATCTTCAATGAGTAAAGTCTTGGAAAAAGGAACTTTATCATTTCCAAATTGAATATATGTATCTTTGATTTCTTTTCCTGAAGTAAACCATCTAGATTCATAGAATTCTGAATATGTTGGAATATAGATCTTTGGAACAACACCAATGATTTTTCCTTGTGAAATATAGACAGCACAGTTATATAGACTATTGTGATATTTTAATGCAGCACCAACAACAATCAGCTGCTGATCAACAATCGAAGCAATCTCTACAAGTGCATTTTTACTAGCTTCTAATAATGCATCATGTGCAAATAAATCCGCACATGTATAGCCACTGATGCATAACTCAGGAAAAAGTAAAATAGAACAATCCTGATGGTCTAAGATTGCCTGTTTGATTTGTTCTGTGTTGTAAGAAATATTGGCAACCTTTAGTGAAGGTACAACATTTCCAACTTTAATCATTCTATTTTTCATAAAGTATCATCCTTTGTATAGTTTCTTAATCCATTCAGTTCTTCTGGAATCAATGGATCAATTTCTGCATACTTTTCTTCATTAAACAAATGTCTAACAATAGAAGAAGAAATCATTTGAAAATCATCCGGTGTATCAATCATATCAATGTATGGAGAAATACTTTTCACATATGGATTGTTATCAATGATTGATTGAAAATCAGCATTGCTTCTTTTCATACATACAATACCAAACTGTTCCGTAATTTCCTTCATATACATCCAGCCTGTCTTTAATTCTTTTAACTTGTCACTGCCAAACAACAGTTTACATGCATAGCCTTCTTCTTTCAGATGCAGTAATGTCATATATGTACGAGGCTGTGTTTCTGACTTGATTTCAAAATCACTGACAAGCATCCAGTCTCTTGTAGAAGCAATTTTCTGAAGCATTTCATAACGCACTTTATCATTAAAAGCAAAGTCTTTCTGCTGATCATTCTTGATATATGTCATCTTTGTTGGAACAAAAATCACAACATCAGACTTTGTCATTTTTTTTGCATATTCAGCCAGTTGAATATGTGCGATTGTTGGGGGATTAAATGCTCCCCCAAACATTAATGCCTTAATCAAGAGAACCTCCATGCAGTTTCTTATACATTGCTTCTCTTACTTCATATACTTTTTCTGTTAGATCAACGTAATGTGAATGTGGCATCTTTGGACGAAGTTCACTTTCCCAAACTTTATTTTCAAGCTGATCTTTGATAAATTCCTTCTTTTCCCTGATTGTTGGCAGTTCCATTGCAAGTTCACCATTGATTAGATGTGGAACAAGAAGCTTCTCAACCTTGAGAGGTGTAATCTTTCTAGAATGATGCAAAGCATCAGGATTCATATCATACACAGTAATTTCTTTTCCTTCTTCAATGATTTCATCATCAAGAGAAATGATATCTGCCTGTCCCTTGCCTTCTTCATCATAGATACGCCAAGCCATCAGTTTGCCTGGAATAATTGCCTTTGAAGCAGAATCAGAACACTTCATTCTTGGTGAATATGTACCATCATCTTCTTTAACCGCAACCAGTTTATATACACCTCCAAATACAGGTGAAGAGGAAGAAGTAATCAGCTTTTCACCAACACCATAGGAATCAAAACGTGCACCTTCATACAATTCCATATCTGCCATTGTATTTTCATCTAAGGAGTTAGATGCTACAAGCTTTACATAAGGCTTTCCAGCTTCATCCAGTCTCTTTCTAAGTCTCTTATATCCTCTAGCAAGGTCTCCTGAGTCAATACGCGCACTCTTGACTCTCTTGTTTGGATCATTTGGATATTTTTCAATCAGATAGTCATCAATCTTAATGAGGTTTGGTAAACCACTTTCTAGAATATTATATGTATCTAATAGCAGTGATACGTTCTCTGGATATGTATCAGCATATGCCTTAAATGCCTCAAATTCATTTTCATAGAATTCAATAAAGGAGTGTGCAATTGTACCTACAGCTTTTACATCTGGTCCGTATTTCATTTCTGCTAAACAGTTAGCAGTACCAATGCATCCACCTAGAATTGCTGCATATGCACCATTGTCACCAGCTGACTGTCCCTGTGCTCTACGTGTACCAAATTCCATTACATTTCTTGGTGTATGTGTTGACAGGCCTGAAATCTTTGTTGCCTTAGTCGCAATCAATGAATGGAAGTTCATTGTCTGTAAAAGATATGTTTCAATCAAGATAGCCCCAACCATGTCACATTCAATACGCACCATTGGAACCTGTGGATAGCATACAAGACCTTCCTTGAATGCATACATATCACCTTTCCATCTGTATGTTCTTAAATAGTCAAGGAATTCTTCACTCATTCCCTTTGTTCTAAGATATACAAGATCTTTTTCAGTAAAGTGATATTCTCTTAAAAACTTTACCAAAGCATGCTGACCGCAGGAAATACTGTATCCTTGATTGTCCGGGTTTCTTCGAAAGAACATGTCAAAAACCATGACTTTGTCTTTAAATCCGTGCTGGAACAGACAGTTTGCCATTGTGAATTCATAAAAGTCAGTTACCATCGCTAGATTGTTATAATCTTCATCAGCAATATAAGGTTCTACATTAATATTTGACATTTCTTTTCCTCCTATAAAACATTGATCTGACAAGATCTCATCGTTTCTAATGCTGCTAAGTGCTTTTCTTTAGTTACGCCAGCACACGCTTTTTCAACAACATTAATTTTTGTGTTATACAAAGCTGCTCTTAGCAGTAATGCATTTGAAATAACACAAATATCTGTACATAAGCCAACAAGTGTAATTTCATCTGGCTGTAAGGCAGTGATCATCTGTACAAGTGTACAAGAACCAAATGTTGGCTTCTCCACAGGAATATATGATACATTTTCCAGCGCATCCTGAATCTCTTTGTTTAATTTCCATCCTTCTGTATGACGAATACAGTGTTTTACTGGAAGCATCTTTCCTTCCAGTGTATCTAGATAGTTTTCTTCATGTGTATCAAATGTCACAAATACATCATCATACTTTTTAGAAATTTCTTCTTTCACATACGGAAGAATTTCTACTGCCTCTTTTGTGCCTAGAGCACCATCCACAAAATCATTCTGTACATCTACAATTACCAATACCTTTTTCATAAGTTCTCCTTTAAGAAATCATACATTGGGTTAAACTGATACAAAGAAGCACGCTTTCCAATCCCTTTTGTTTTCTTTCCTGTATCAATCAACATCTTTTTAATGTCTCTTCTAAAATTACCTGTATCTACTTTATGACCAATCACAGCTTCATATGCATCCTGAATCTGACGTAATGTACATTCATTTGGCAACAGATTAAACAAGATACCAGTAGAAGCAACACGGCTTTTCAATACATCCATTGCCATATTGATTGCCTTGATATGATCCGCAGCAAGCATTGCATTGCTTTTCTTTTCAAGCCATTTTGATTTACTTTCTACGTAATTTCTTTTCGCATTGTCTTTGATTTCATAACAGATATGAATATCTTCCTGGTCATTCTCTAAACAAAGAAGTGATTTTCTGCCTTTCTGTGTAGAAGAAATTGTCTTCTTTGAAATATTGAACCATCTAGCATCTTTTGCATCATCACTGGCATGTGTATTTTTAATGTTGCCGGAAGGTGTCATAGAAAGATAGACTGTCGTAATAATACGAGTTCTAGGATCTCGATCTGCATTTCCAAATGTATATAACTGTCTGAAGTATGTATACTTTGAAATACTTGTTTCTTCCTTTAACTCTCTAAGCACTGCCTGTTCCATATCTTCTTCAAATTCAATGAATCCGCCAGGCATCGCCCAGTCTCCAATAAACGGATGATTCTTTCTTTTAACAAGCAGTACTTTTAGATTTCCTTCGTATACAGTAAACAAGATCATATCCACTGTATTACTAGGTCTTCTATATTTGTTTTCATCATAATTCTTTAGAAACTGTTCTAAAGTTTCTCCATATTCATTTATTTTTTCCATACTCAATATAGTCACTTTGACTATGAATATTATGAAACGAAACCTCTGTATTTGCAAGTCATACAAAAAAAGAAGAACTCACTTGGAATTCTTCTTCATTCTTGTATATTTTCTTCCTAGATTTGTTTCAAGGAATCTTTTCAGCTGTTCTTCATCCTGTAAAGAGAAGTCTAATTCTTTACTTCTATAGTCATCTGGCTTTTTTTCGTTCTGAGATTCTACTGTAAAGAATACCGCAATGACATTTTTTCTTTTTTCATAGTCATATGCGCGTACTTCACTCCAAGGAATCATCTTACCTCCAGTAACAAGTCCATCTTCACCAACGCCATCTCTAACAACCATGTATACAGATACAGCAATGATTGTACCTGTTAGACGGAAGATATCAAACATAGACATGCTTGCACCTTGTGTAAACATAGAGAGAACAGATAATACTCCTACAACAAGGAACAAGATTCGCATTGTAGACCATTGCTGATCAGCAATGATAACTTTGCCATTTAATTTCTTCCAGCGGAAGAATAGTGGAATGGATAAACCAATAAAAACCACACCAATAACGATATTGATAATATCATTTAAACCAAGATTCATTTTTCTACCTCTTAAACTCAATGAAGCTATTATACCATAGACTATACTTAAAATATTCATGATTATATCTAAAATATTTAAATAGCATCTCATTTAAAATTAGAATAAAATGATAGATGTAAAATTAAGGAGTTAGAAATCATGAATACAATTGAAGCAGTTTGCTCACTCATTCGCTATGGTTTAGACACAGAACTTATTGAAGAAAGTGATATTTTTTATGTAACAAATGCATTGCTCGATACATTGAAATTAGATGTAGATGCTTCCTTCCATCCAGAAAGTGGAGAAGCACACCCTCTAGAAGAAATCTTGAAAGCATTATTAGATGATGCTGCAGATAGAGGTGTGATTGAAAACGGTATTGCATCTAGAGATTTGTTTGATACTAGACTGATGAATTGTTTAACACCAAGACCAAGTCAGGTAAGACACACATTCGATGCTCTTTATAAGGAATCTCCTGAAAAAGCTACGGATTATTTCTATAAGCTCAGTTGTGATTCTGACTATATCCGCCGTTATCGCATTGCAAAGGATCGTAAATGGGTTACATCTACAAAATATGGTGATTTAGATATTACAATCAACTTATCCAAACCTGAAAAGGATCCAAAGGCAATTGCTGCTGCCGCAAATCAAAGCCAGAATCGTTATCCTGTTGATCTTCTCTGTCACGAAAATGAAGGCTTTGCGGGAAGACTTGATCATCCAGCTCGTTTTACATTAAGACAGATTCCATTGACTCTGGATCATGAAGCATGGTTCATGCAGTATAGCCCATATGTTTATTATAATGAGCATTGCATCGTTCTTTCTGAAGCACACCGTCCAATGAAGATTGAAAAGGCAACATTTACACGCCTTCTTGAATTCTTAGACATTTTCCCTCATTACACAATTGGATCTAACTCTGATCTTCCAATCTGTGGTGGTTCTATCTTATCTCACGAACATTTCCAGGGTGGCAATTATACATTTGCGATGGCAAAAGCACCTTTGCGTAAACCTGTTACATTCCAAGGATTTGAAGAAGTTGAAGCTGGCATTGTTGAATGGCCAATGTCTGTGATTCGTCTAGATGGCAAAGACCCTTCAAGAATCGTAGAACTTGCAGATCATATTTTAGAAACATGGAAAAACTACAGTGATGATAATTGTGGTATTAAAGCATTCACAAACGATACACCACATAATACAATCACTCCAATTGCGAGAATGAAAGATGGCAAGTATGAATTGGACCTTGTCTTAAGAAACAATCTGACAAGTGAACAATATCCTCTTGGTATTTTCCATCCACACCCACATCTGCATCACATCAAGAAAGAAAATATTGGTTTGATTGAAGTTATGGGTCTTGCAGTTCTTCCAGCTAGATTACTCAATGAAATGGAAGAATTAAAAAAAGCAATTCTAAACAACGAAGATATCGCTTCTAATACAGCAATCGCTTCTCATGCTGTATGGGCTGAAGGCATCAAGCAGAAATATACAGATATCAATTCAGGCAATATTGATTCCATTATTCAGGATGAAATTGGTTATGTATTTGCGGAAGTATTGGAAAATGCTGGTATCTATAAAGACGATGAAAATGGTCGCAATGGATTTGATGCATTTATCGCAAAAATAAACGAATAAATAAAAAGCAGGATAGATTTTAGTCTATCCTGTTTTCATATCTATTGTACAGAGAATAAATATCGATCATCATTTGCATCTACAACAATTGTCTTGTTTGCAATGTTATCTGTAGAAAGAATGACTTTCGCAATTTCTGTTTCAATTGCACGCTGGATATGTCTTCTCATTGGTCTAGCACCAAATTGAGGATCCACACCAAGCTTGATAATTCTTTCTTTTGCTTTCTCTGTAACTTCTAGAGTAATATCTTTTTCTTTCAATCTATCAGCAAGCAAGCCTAAGAACTTATCCGCAATCTTCTTCTGTACTACAACACCTAATGCATTGAATACAATGATTTCATCAATACGGTTGACAAATTCTGGTTTAAAGAATGCATGTACTGCATCTTCATAATGCTTTCTACGCGTTTCTTCATCTTTTTCAAAAGCATATTCACTGCCAAGGTTACTTGTCATGATAATGATCGTATTCTTGAAGTCTACCGTTACACCTTTAGAATCTGTAATTCTTCCATCATCCAATATCTGAAGCAGGATATTAAATACATCTGGATGTGCCTTTTCCACTTCATCAAGAAGAACAATGGAATATGGATGTCTTCTAACAGCTTCTGTTAACTGACCACCTTCTTCGTATCCAACGTATCCTGGAGGAGCACCAATTAATCTAGAAACACTGAATTTCTCCATGTATTCACTCATATCGATTCTGACAATATTGCTTTCATCATCGAATAACTGCTGTGCCAGCGCTTTAGCAACTTCAGTTTTACCTACACCTGTAGGGCCCAGGAACATGAAGGAACCAAGTGGACGATTTTCATCTTGAATGTTTGCCTTAGAACGCATAATTGCATCTGTAACAAGTTCAAGGGCTTCATCTTGTCCCATAACACGTTTAGCAAGGAAATCTTCGAGATGCAGGATTTTATCTTTTTCACTGGACTTCAGTCTTGAAATATCAATATGTGTCCATCTAGAAACGATCTCATTGATTTCTTCTTCATCAACAACTCTTTTCAGCATAGAATCAGATGCAGATTCATCTGTATTCATAGAATCCTTAATTTTCTTTTCTAATGCAGGAATTGTTGAATATAATAGCTGACCAGCCTTATCATAGTCGTTTTTTTCTCGTGCAAGATCATATTGTTTTTTGGCTTCTTCTAGTTCATTCTGATAGGAAGCGATAGATTTATCACTTTCCTTTTCAGCATTCCATTTAGAAATACCAGCTTCAAGCTTTTCATTGACATCTGCAAGTTCTTTTTCAATTTCAGCTTTTCTTGCTAATGACTTATCATCTTTTTCTTTCTTCAATGATTTCAATTCCATATCCAGAAGTTTCTGTTTACGATCGAGTTCATATAATTCTGTAGGCATAGAATCTAGTTCTACACGAATGGATGAGCAAGCTTCATCAACAAGATCAATTGCCTTATCAGGCAAGAAACGATCAGTAATATAACGATCAGAAAGTTTAGCTGCCGCAACAAGTGCTTCATCTTTAATCGTTACATGATGATAATTTTCAAAACGTTCTTTCAAGCCTCTTAAGATTGCAATCGTATCATCTACTGTTGGTTCATTGACAAGAACTTTCTGAAATCTTCTTTCCAGAGCTCTGTCTTTTTCAATGTATTGACGATATTCATTGAATGTCGTTGCACCAATACATCTCAATTCTCCTCTAGCAAGCAATGGCTTCAACAAGTTCGCCGCATCCATGGATCCTTCTGTTTTTCCAGCACCAACAAGGTTATGAATTTCATCAATAAACAGAATAATATCTCCATTTGCCTTTTGAACCTGTTTTAAAACACCTTTGAGTCTTTCTTCAAATTCACCTCTGTATTTTGCACCAGCAATCAAAGCACCCATATCCAGTTCAATGAGTTTTTTATTCTTCAATCCTTCTGGTACTTCATCATGGTAGATACGCTGTGCCAATCCTTCACAGATTGCTGTTTTACCAACACCTGGTTCACCAATCAACACAGGGTTGTTTTTTGTTTTACGAGATAAAATTTCAATCACACGTCTGATTTCTTCATCTCTACCGATGACAGGATCAATTTTGTGATCTTTCACTTCTTGTACCAAATCTCTGCCATATTTACTTAAGGCATCAAGTTGGCTTTCATTTGTTTTTTCGTCCATCTTCATACCTCCTCTTCTATCATTTTCTGCTTTGATGATATCTTTTAATGTGAAATGCAGCGTATTCATAAGTTCGTTTACAACTGGTGCATTTGTTTCAAAGATACCAATCAATAGATCCGCAGCACTCATATATGTATCGCCAAGTTTTTTCATATAATCCATAGCGTACTGATATGCCTGCTGAAGATAACGATCAATACTCAAGTCATTTGCTCCATCTACACTTGCCATGTTAGATAGTGATCTTTTCACAATCGTCAGAAATTTAGATTTTGGAACATTGATTCTTTCAAATATTCCATCCAGGTTGTCATCTTCACACATTGCACATAGAACATGTTCTACTGTAATCTGTGAATGATGATTTTCCTGTGCTTTTGTAACTGCATTATTAATAATTAGTTGGAGAATTTCAGTCATGATTTCAGGATTCATGATACCACCTCCTTTACAGTTTCTTATTTAAACTGGTTTTTAAATTTTGTCCAAAGTGTTTCAGACTTGGAGGATTCTTGTAACTCCTGTAACTGTTTATAGAGTTCTTTTTCTTTTCTAGAAAGGTCATCGTTTACTTTTATGCGAACAGTAACGATTTCATCACCCTTCTTGCCACCTCTAAGATCAACAACACCTTTGCCTTTAAGCCTTAACTTTGTACCATCCTGTGTACCTGCAGGGATCTTCATAGAAACATCCCCATCAATTGTAGGTACATCTACTGAAGTACCAATCGTAGCATCTACTGCACTGACTGGGATATCAAGATAAATATCTTTACCATCTCTTACAAAATACTTATGTGGCTGTACATTGATTTCGATATAGAGATCACCATTTGGTCCACCATTGCTTCCTCTACTGCCCTTGCCAGCAACTCTTAACTGCTGACCACTGGAAATACCTGCAGGAATCTTGATTTCAACTGGTGAAGTCTTACGAGTGTAACCTTGTCCATGACATACATGACAAGCCTTTCTTACATGTTTCCCTGTTCCATGACAATCTGGGCATGGACTTTGTGTACGCATCATGCCAAACAAAGACTGTTGAACAGATTCAACATAGCCTGTACCATGACATCTTGGACAGTTTTCAATATCGCTCGGACTTTCAGCACCTGTTCCATGACAATGTTCACACTGCTCATCAAATGTCAGATTCAAAGTTTCTGTTTTACCAAAACATGCATCCATAAAGGAAATAGATATTCTTCTAAATACATCTTCACCTTTTTGCGGACCTTGTTTTGCTCTTGATCTAGATGAAGATGAGAAACCACCCATACCAGATCCAAAGATATCTCCAAAAATATCTCCAAAGTCGCTGAAGTTACCAGAAGAGAATCCAGAGAATCCGCCTCCAAATCCATTGCCACCAGCTGCTTGTGGATCTACACCTGCAAAACCAAACTGATCATATGCCTGTCTTTTTTTAGGATCAGACAATACTTCATTTGCTTCATTGACTTCTTTAAATTTTTCAGCGGCATCAGGTTCTTTATTCAAATCCGGATGATACTTCTTAGCGAGCTTTCGATAGGCTCGTTTGATTTCATCATCGGTTGCATTTTTGGATACGCCTAATACCTCATAGTAATCTCGCTTATCTGCCATACAAAACCTCACTTATTCTTTGAAATAAGAATGCGGAAATTACATTCCGCATTCATTATGATTAATTCTTTTCTTTGAAATCAGCATCTACAACATCATCATTAGAGGATGAAGTATTGCCAGCTGATGCGGAAGGATCAGCCTGTGCACCTTGCTGCTGGTACATCTGTTGTGCCATAGCATTTGCTGCCTGTTCAAGAGCTTCCATCTTTGACTTCAATGTTTCCATATCATTCTTGTCAATTGCTTCCTGTAATTCATCTCTGAGCTTCTTAACTTCAGCCTTCTGATCTTCACTTACATTTGCATTGTCGCTCTTTAATGTCTCATCGATCTGGTTGATGAAAGCTTCAGCCTTGTTCTTTGTTTCGATTTCTTCCTTACGCTTATCATCTTCAGCCTTATGTTCTTCAGCTTCTCTAACCATTCTATCGATTTCATCATCACTTAATCCAGAAGAGTTCTGAATTGTAATGTGCTGTTCCTTATTTGTACCCTTATCCAATGCAGATACTTTAACAATACCATTAACGTCGATATCAAACTTAACTTCAATTTGTGGAACACCACGTCTAGCTGGTGCGATACCATCTAACTGGAAGTTGCCAAGTGTCTTGTTGTCTGCAGCCATTGGTCTTTCACCCTGTAATACGTGGATATCTACTGCTGGCTGGTTATCTGCTGCTGTTGAGAATACTTGAGACTTGCTTGTTGGGATTGTAGTATTTCTTGGAATCAATACTGTCATAACACCGCCAAGTGTTTCAATACCTAAGCTTAATGGAGTAACGTCAAGTAATAATACGTCCTTGACATCACCACTGATGACACCACCCTGAATTGCAGCACCTAAAGCTACACATTCATCTGGGTTAACGGACTTGTTAGGTTCTTTGCCAAGTTCTTTTTTTACTGCTTCCTGTACAGCAGGAATACGTGTAGAACCACCTACAAGTAATACCTGATCAAGATCACTGGCATTCAATCCAGCATCTCTTAATGCATTCTTTACAGGAACCATTGTTCTATCAACAAGATCCTTTGTCATAGCATCAAACTGTGCTCTTGTTAATGTTGCTTCTAAGTGTAATGGACCTTCAGGACCTGCAGAAATGAATGGTAAGGAAATCTGTGTCTGAACTGTTCCAGATAGATCCTTCTTAGCCTTTTCACTTGCTTCCTTCAATCTCTGTAAAGCCATCTTGTCAGCCTTAAGATCAATGTTATGTTCTTTCTTGAAGTTATCAGCTAACCAGTCAATGATCTTTTCATCAAAGTCATCACCACCAAGATGTGTATCACCTGCTGTAGATAATACTTCAAATGTTCCATCTGCGATATCAAGAATAGATACATCGAATGTACCACCACCAAGATCGTATACAAGAATCTTGTGTTCAGTATTCTGATCCTTATCAAGACCAAATGCTAATGCAGATGCTGTTGGTTCGTTGATAATTCTTTCAACTTCTAATCCAGCAATCTTACCTGCATCCTTTGTTGCCTGACGCTGTGCGTCGTTGAAGTATGCAGGAACTGTAATAACAGCCTTGTCTACCTTTTCACCAAGATATGCTTCAGCATAATCCTTCAAGTAAGAAAGAATCATAGCGGATACTTCCTGTGGTGTATACTGCTTTCCTTCAAGTTCAACTTTCTTGTCTGTACCCATTAAACGCTTTACAGAATAAACTGTGTTCTTGTTTGTGATCAACTGTCTTTTTGCAGCATCACCAACAATTCTTTCACCATTTTTAAAAGCTACAACAGAAGGAGTTGTTCTATTACCTTCAGGGTTAGCAATTACCTTTGCTTCCTTGCCTTCCATAACTGCTACGCAGCTGTTTGTAGTACCTAAGTCAATACCAATAATCTTACTCATATTCTTATTACCTCCCGGTTATTCGCTAACCTTTACCATAGCCGCTCTTAAGATGCGGTCTTTCAATTTATATCCTTTTTGCAGTACTTCTGTTACCATTCCTGGTTCTACACCTTCTTTAGCTTCTGTCATTAAAGCCTGATGCCAGTTACCATCGAATGGCTGTCCAAGTGCTTCGATTTCTGTAACGCCTTCTTTTTCAAGGCAAGTCTTCAGCTGGTTGTAGATCATTTCTACACCTTTACGATACGCTTCATCCTGTGTTGCCTGTGCCAATGCTCTTTCGCAGTTATCCAATACAGGTAATACTTCTTTTGCGAATGACTGAATATGATACTTCTGTTTCTGTTCATATTCGTTCATCAGTCTCTTTCTTGTATTTTCTGTATCTGCATAAGCCATAGCATACGCATTTTTGAGTTTTGCGATTTCTTCATCTTTCTTTTTGATTTCTTCATTTAATGAAGCAATCACATCTTCGCTTGTTTCTTTTGTTTCTTCTGTTTTTTCTGTTTCAACGTTTTCTTCTGTTTCTTCAGCGACGACAGCCTCGTCCTTTTCTTCAACTTTCATTTCGTCTTTATTCACTATCATCACCTCCAGTTTTATACATTTTTTCTATCATTCTTGCCGCATATTCAACCATGCTGACAACTTTGTCATAATTCATTCTGCTAGGTCCAATAACCATGAATTCACCCGTTTCGTCACCATTGACTTTAAACTTGCTTCTAACGACTGCCAAATCGTTATACCATGTCAATTCTGCACCGCTTCTTGTAGATACAGCCACCGCATTTTCATTGGTATTCATCTTTTTCCATACCGATGCATCATTGAACATTGTCATCATTTTTTTCAGCTTGTTAATATCTTCAAACTCCGGCTGATATAACATACGATCTTTTCCAGAGAAGTAGACATTATCAGAAGCAAACTTGACAAACGCTTTTACAAAAGCTGTAAATAACATTTCATGACGCTGTACGACACTGCCGAGATCTGGTTTAATGGATTCCATCTTTTCTGCTAAATCTGTGATTGGTGTTCCTTTGAGCCTTTGATTCAGAATATCCGTACATGTTTCAATATCCTTGAATGGAATATCTTCATCAAAGTGGAAATTCTTTGTTTCTGTATGGCCTGAATCTGTAATAAAGACACATACCGCATTTCTTTCATCAATTGGGAACAATTTAATATGTTCCAGTCTTTGTGAAGAAGCATCCGGGCCAATTGCACCACTTGTCATATTTGTCATATCACTTAAGATCTGACAGCTTTGTTGAATTGCATCTTCAACATTCAGGTTACTTGTTTCAAATGCATTTCTAATTGCGACTTCCATTTTCTTATCCAGTGAAGATTCGCTCAATAGATTTTCGCAATAGAATTTATAACCCATTGTTGAAGGAACTCTTCCTGAAGATGTATGTGTTTTTTCAAGATATCCCATTTCTTCAAGTGCCTGCAGATCATTACGGATCGTAGCACTGGAGTATGGCAGATGATATCTTGTCTGTAATGTTTTCGAGCCAACTGGTTCAGCGTTTTGAATGAAGTCATCCACAACAGCCTTGAATATTTCAATTCTTCTTGGCGTCAGCATTCCATACACCTCCTTTTTTAGCACTCTTTCTTCGTGCCTGCTAGTATAGTATACCTTTAAATTAGCAGAGTCAATATTTGAGTGCTAAATTCTTTCAATTCTTTTTTCAAACAAAAAAGTCCAGATATTTCCAGACTTAATTGTGCTTGTAATATGTAATTTTCATGATTCCATAGACAGATTCCTTATGGTAGTGAAAATGTTGAAATGTATCTACGTGATAGTTTTCTTCCTGCAAGGATTCTATCACAACAACACCATTCTCATCTAACAAATTATTGTCATCAATATACTGCATGACTTCTAAATTTTTCTGTTTTGCATATGGTGGATCTAAATAGATCAAACGGAATTTCTTTCCTTCTTCTTTCATTCTAGAAAGCATCTTCATGTCTGCAATCGGATACACTTTCGTTCTATCTTCTACCTTTAAAGAAGCAATGTTATTTCTAATGACAGAACAGGCAATACGATCATTATCAGAAAAGTATGCATTATCCATACCTCTAGAAAGTGCTTCTAAGCCAACAGCACCACTCCCTGCATAGAGATCCAATACATTTCCACCATCAAAGTATCCACCCAGCGACGAAAAGACAGCTTCCTTTACTTTATCTAATGTTGGTCTAGTTGCGTTTCCTTTTTTTGTTTCCAGTCTTCTAGAAGCAAATTCTCCTGCAATAATTCTCATTCGATCTCCTTTCTGTTGTATTGTGAAATGACGGCCTGTGCAATTCCTACACAGAACATAATTGATAATGTAGATGATCCACCAGATGAAATCAGCAGCAAAGGAACACCTGTCAAAGGAATCATACCCGTAACACCACCAATATTAAAGAAGCAATGGATAACAAAATACATCGCTGTACCAACAAGTATGATCTTTGCTTTTTCATTTTTTATTTTATTGGCATAGTTCAACAATCTGAAAATAATGACACTATACAAACCAATTAACGCAAGAAAGCCAATAAAACCACATTCTTCTACAAGAATTGAAAGAATAAAGTCAGTATTTGCGGCTGGAAAATCTGTATATTTTCTAACAGAATTGCCAAATCCAACCCCAAATAAACCACCATCAACAAATGAAACAAGTCCTTTTACAATCTGATAGCTGGATCCATAAATATCTTCAAATGGATTGACAGCTGAAAGAAATCGATTGATCTGATATGTCGAAAGCATTGGCAAATGTTCAATAAACTTTACACCCTGAGGAGAAAGAATAAATACAACTACAGCAACCGTAACACAGAAGCATATTTTTAATCCGCCCTGAAATTTTTTTAATTGCGGATGATTGGGAAGCAATAAGCAGACACACACAATCAAAAAGTTAACTGCCATACTTCCAAAGTCATGCTGCAGAAATACAATCGTTAATAAATAGATTCCAATAAACAATAATGGTCTTAATAACAATTTTTTTGCATTTGGATATGTTTTTTTTACATCACCTAGATATGCCGCAATAATTAATATAGATACAATTTTAGCAAATTCACTTGGCTGAATTGATATCTCTAATCCTGGAAAAGGAATACGGATCCAGGCATGTGCACCGCCTGAAGCTTTAAAGAAAATACAAGAAACAAGTAATGTTTCCATAAATATAATGCACCAGGAAAACGATGATTTTTTTAATTTATCAAGTCGAAACCAGTTTGAAAATTTACACATTCCAAAATAGCCAAAAATGACAAATATAATCTGTTTCACAACTGTTTTCACTAAATATGTCGTATCTTTGACTGCTAAACCCATAGAGGCAGAGCCAATCATTAATGTTCCATAGATGATCAGTGCTACCATTGCCAAGTGAATTGGCAAGTCACTTCCACCACTCATTAAAAAAGAAAATAATCCTTCTTTTAATTTCCACTTTTTTTTATTTGTTGTCATGCAAAATATTGTATCATCATTTTGACTTTTTTATCGCATATGATTAGAATACTAGAGAGGTTTTTTTATGTTAATAAATAATGATACTATTGTGAAAGATACAGATCCGATCATTCGTGAAAAGAGTGAAATCGTTACATTACCACTATCAAAGGAAGATGAAACACTCCTGAGAGAAATGCTGCAATATGTCAAAGACAGCACAGATGAAGAAAAAGCAGAAAAGATGAATCTTAGACCTGCGGTTGGAATCAGTGCGATTCAGGTTGGTGTTAAAAAACAGATGACAGCGGTCGTTGTTGATGACCTGGATAAAAATGGTGAACCTGAACACTTTGAATATATGCTTGTTAATCCTAGAATTGTTTCTTCTTCTGTACAGAAAGCATACCTGCATTCTGGTGAAGGATGTTTGTCTGTTGTAAATCAACATGATGGCTATGTTGTTAGAAGTGCAAGAATTACAGTCAAGGCATTTGATCTATGTACAAATAAGGATATTACAATTCGTGCCAGAGGATATCTTGCAATTGTTCTGCAACATGAAATTGATCATTTTTCAGGCATTTTATTCTATGATCACATCAACAAGAAAGATCCTTTCAAAGAAGTTGAAGGTGCTCTTGTAATCTAATTAAATTCACTATCGAATACGTTACAAAAAATGTTATAATGGTTACGCCGTTAGAACATTTTTAAGTTTTTTTATAATATTGGAGATAATAATGAGTGAAGTAAAGACAAAAAGAAAAACTGCACGTCATAATGTTCGTTATGATGAAATAGCGGAACAAAAAGAAGTGGTTATTGATCACAAAACAGATACTCTTGTCTATGCTATGGGTGGACTTGGGGAAGTCGGTAAAAATATGTACTGCGTTGAACATGATGATGAAATCATCATCATTGACTGTGGTGTTATTTTCCCAGACAGTGACTTATTAGGCGTAGACTATGTCATTCCAGATTTTACATATCTTCAGCAGAACCAGTCAAAGATCAAAGCATTGGTCATTACACACGGTCATGAAGATCATATTGGCGGATTGCCTTTCTTCTTAAAACAGGTTCGCATCAAGGAAATCTGGGCTGGTCCATTCGCTAAAGCATTGATTGAAAAGAAACTTGATGAACATCACCTCTTAAGAAGTGTAAAGATTCGTGAAATCAATTCTGAAGAAAGTAGAATCAGAACAAAGTATTTTTCTATTGGTTTTGTAGATACTGTCCATTCCATTCCTGATTCTTATGGAATTTTCATCAATACACCAAATGGCAGAATTTTTGAAACTGGTGACTTCAAATTTGATTTAACACCTATCGGAAAGAACTCTGACTATCAGAAGATGGCTTATATCGGACAGATTGGTGTCACTTTATTAATGAGTGACTCTACAAACTCTTCTGTTCCTGGATGGTCTATTTCTGAAGGCAAAGTTGCACAGGCAATCAACGAACAGATGGCAAAGACACCTGGCAGAATGATTGTTTCTACATTCGCATCTAATACATACCGTTTGGCACAGATTCTTGAAGCTGCAGTTGCATGTAATCGTAAAGTTGCGGTATTCGGAAGAAGTATGGAAAATGTACTGGATATCGGAAGAAGGCTTGGATATATCAATATCCCTGATTCCTCTTTTATTACAGGCAATGAATTAAATACACTTCCAGCAAATCGAATCTGTATTGTGTGTACAGGTTCTCAAGGTGAGCCAATGGCAGCATTAAGTAGAATTGCAAATGGAACACATCGTTTCATTAAGATTTTACCTGGTGATACTGTATTGTTCTCATCTAACCCTATTCCAGGCAATGCGGTATCTGTTGGCGGTGTCATCAACCAGCTGACACGAGTTGGAGCGAACGTTATTACAAACTCCCCTCTGACATCCTTCCATACAACAGGTCACGCACCTCAGGAAGAACAGAAATTAATGTTAAATCTGATCAAGCCTAAATACTTTATGCCTAATCATGGTGAATATAAAATGCTTGTTCAGCACTCTCAGACTGCTATGACAACGGGCATTCCAAAAGAGAACTGCTTTGTATGTGCGAATGGTGACGTGCTTGTATTGAGAAATGAAGAAGTATTTGAAGCAAAGGAACGTATTCAGACAGATGCCATCTATGTTGATGGAAATGATGCCTCTGGCTTAAGTACATCTGTTATTAAAGATCGTCGTATCTTAGCTGAAAATGGTCTTGTCGCTGTTATCGTTACAATTGATTCTAGATACAATAAGATCCTATGCAGACCAAATATTGTTTCTCGTGGATTTGTATACATCAAAGAATCACAGACATTATTGAAGGAAGCAGAATTGATTGTTTATGATGCATTAAAGAAAAAGATGCAGCAAAGAACAACATTTGGTGAATTAAAGAATTGCATTCGTTCTTCTTTAGAACCATATCTCTACAAGAAAACAAATCGTAATCCAATTGTCATTCCTATCATCTTAAATCAAAAAGCAGCCATGGAAGAAATACAGGCAAAGATGAAGGCAAGACAAGCTTCTACAAGACGTAAATAAAAACCGGAATTTCCGGTTTTTTTATTGCTTTGGAAGCAGTGTAATGATGGAATGACTGTCTAATAGATGTTGATTAATATCCAATGTGCTGGATGCAATTTGCTTTATCGATGGTATTGTATTCTGCATGATATCATGAATATCTTCTAATACGTCATACCCTTGCTTTCCATTTCTATAATGCATGAGAATCGTTAAACCAGCATTCACTGTTTCAATGATTTCTTTTGCTTCTAAAGCATTGATCGTATAGTATCCGCCACATGGTATGAGTAAGATATCAACGTTTAGTTTTTCATATTCTTCTTTTGTTGGAAGTCTGCCAATATCACCAAGATGAGCAAGGCGTATCCCATGAATATTCACAACAGTCATGCGATTCATGCCACGTTTTTTACCATCATGATGATCATGTGGAACAACGATGAATTCTTTTGGAAATGGTTCTTTGTTTTCTGAATGAACAAAATGTGCTGCATTATGGTCAGCATGTTCATGGGAACAATATACTGCATCTACACATATATCTTTTGGTAATGTGAATCCTGGTACACTGCAATCTTCATACGGATCAAATAAGATACGTGAATTATTTTCTTCAACAAGAAAACAAGAATGTCCATAATACGTAATTTTCATAATAGGTATCTCCTTTTCATAAGTATAAAAAAAGATGATAGCTTTGACTACCACCTTTCAATAGAATTACTTAACTTCAACGATCTTCATCATATTTGCAGATCCTTCACCTGTTGGATAACCTGCAGAAATGATAATTAACTGACCCTTCTTAACGCCATAGTCCTTAGCAAACAGTGATGCAAGATCATCATCATTTGTCATTGTATTCTGAACATCAGAGAATAGAGGAATTACACCCCAGTAAGATTCAAGCTTACGCTGTGTATCCTTTGTGAATGTAACTGCTAAGATTGGTACATTAGGTCTGAACTTAGAAATACGACGAGCTGTTGTACCGCCCTGTGTGAATGCTACGATTGCACCAATGTTATCTAATGTTAAAGTAGCATCAGAAATTGCAATACTTACTGCATCCTGTACAGTCTTGTTGCTTGTTGTCTTCAACCAGTCAAGTCTATCTCTGTATGGAAGAATCTTTTCAGCTTCTTCAGCAATCTGGCTCATTGTTTCACAAGCTTCAACTGGATAATCACCAGCTGCACTTTCAGCAGATAACATAACACCATCTGTACCATCTAATACAGCGTTGCATACGTCTGAAGCTTCAGCTCTAGTACATCTTGGGTTGTGTGTCATAGAATCAAGCATATGTGTAGCTGTAATAACTGGCTTGCCAACGATATTTGCCTGACGAATGATATGCTTCTGATATACAGGAACTAACATTGTAGGAATTTCTACACCTAAGTCACCACGAGCTACCATGACACCATCAGCAACATCAAGGATTTCGCTAACATTGTCATAACCTTCCTGGTTTTCAATCTTGGCGATAATGTTGATATGTGGTTTACCTTCTTCAATACAGATCTTTCTGATTGCATTTATATCAGCTGGACGACGTGTAAATGAAGCAAAGATAAAGTCTACATTATTCTGACATCCAAAACGGATATCAGCTTCATCCTTTTCAGAAAGGAATGGCATAGAAAGCTTAACACCAGGAACGTTACATCCCTTATGAGAAGAAATAGGACCAGCTACTTCAACTCTGCACTTTAATTCATTACCATCATTTTCAAGAACTGTAAGTCTCATCTTACCGTCATTGATCAAAATTTCATTTCCACTAGCTAAATCGTCGAATAATTCAGGAACCTGAATATGGAATCTTTCGTGTGTTCCTTCACATTCAGCCTTTCCAATATAAACGATTTCACCAATCTGATATTCTTCTGTATCATTTACAAAGTTACCAAGACGAATTTCTGGTCCCTTTGTATCTAGCGCAATACCTAAGTTAATGCCAGTAGCTTCAGCTACTTGACGTACCATCTTGATTCTAGCAAGGTGTTCTTCGTGTGATCCATGAGAGAAATTGAGACGAGCAATATTCATACCTGCCTGAGCAAGCTTTGTTAATGTCTCAACATTTTCGGACGCTGGTCCAATCGTACAAACAACTTTTGTTTTCTTAAATAAATGTTTCATAATTCCCCTTTTTATACTAAACGATCGAATAAACGATATAACTGTTTTCTACTCTTCTTAGGTCTGTCTAAAGCTTCCTGAATTGGCATTGATGTGATTTCATTATCAATGATCCCAACACAATGTCCACCAATTCCTTCCATCAATAGATCAACTGCTTTTTCACCCATTCTACTCGCTAGAATACGGTCAGTTGGCGTTGGTGAACCACCACGCTGGATATGACCTAAAACAGTTGCTCTTCCTGAGAAATTTGTGGATAAGGAAACCTTCTTTGCTAAAGCATCTGTATCTGTAATCTTTTCAGAAATGATTACAATCGCATGATTCTTTTTAGCAGCATCAGAAAGATATCTAAGGTTTTCAAGCACTTCTAATTCATCATATCCTGTTTCAGGTGTGATAACCATTTCAGCACCACAGCTGATTGCAGTATAGAGCGCTAAGTCTCCACAATGGTTGCCCATGACTTCAACAATAGAACATCTATGATGACTAGAAGACGTATCTCTCAATTTATCGACGTTTTCAATACACGTATTCAACGCGGTATCGAATCCGATTGTGAAGTCAGTGCCCGGAATATCGTTATCAATCGTACCAGGTAAACCAATACAGTTGATACCTTTCTTTGTTAATGCAAGTGCGCCTCTATAAGAACCGTCACCCCCTACAACGACAAGAGCTTCAATGCCTTCTCGCTGTAAATTCTTAATACACTGATTTTGAATTTCTTCGTTCCTGAATTCAGGTAAACGAGCTGTGCCAAGCTTTGTTCCACCACGATCTAGAATATCCGAAACGTCTGTTCTAGTTAATGATTCAAAATTACTTTCTAATAAGCCGCGGTAGCCGTTATATACACCGACAACTTCGATTCCGTTATTTAAACCAATACGTGTTACAGAACGGATTGCTGCATTCATACCTGGTGCATCTCCACCTGATGTAAGAACTCCAATTTTCCTTACCATAATCGTACCCTTTCCTCTTTGAATACCGTTTATATATTAGCATTGCAAAAATTAAAAAAAAAGCTAAATTTTTCACAATTTTCTTGAAATTATTTGTTAAACGCTTACAATCATTACTTTTCTGAAATCGTTTCCAAATTCTTGTGAAAAAATAAAAAAAAAGTACATAAAATGACATTCCCGTCTTCATATGTACCTACTGTTGATCAAATTGTTTGAGATGTTGAAATTCATGCATTTATTCATGTTATTTGAAAATCAATTTCTTGACACCTCATCCAACTTAGATGTGCTGTTTTCAATGGATAATATATTGACATTTTCCACTGTCAATATCACAAGTAAAAATTCTTATTCCTTGATTTCCATAACAGCTTCCTATAAGTTGATGATTCCATATTCTAGCGATTGTTGAAAATTCTGAATGCTGTAATCCAATTGGCATTGCACCTAATACATTTTCACCTAACGTGTCATATGGTCTAATTTCTTTTATTAAATTCTTATTCCAGTCATAAATTCGATAGGTCGTATGTTCTTCATTATATGATGTTGTATATACATAGTCATCATCAAAATAGTCAATCGTGCAGTCATTGATAGTAAAAGTAATATTTCCATTATTTATGTCTTTGATTTCAGAAACTATGTGATTTCCATTATCTTCCAAGATGTAATAAGAAACTTGATCTTTATACATTGCAACATATGATGCTTCACCTGAGCATACAGTTTTTTGATCATATGTTTCCATATCAATTTTCACTAGTTCGTTTGCTAATTTGACGTAAATAGAATTTTCATAAACACACATATTGTAGATACTTGTATCAAAAGAAATTTGTTTCATTTCTTTTCCTTCTAAAGAATAGAAATGAAGAATATCTTTGCTGTCTAATATTTCCCTAACCACAATCGTTGATTTTTGCAAAAGAAATCTACCAGGTGCATAATTCAATTCAAGAATTGTATATCGTTGTCTGCAATCTTTTGTCAGATAATTCAAATGGTATTCTATATTTCCTTCAACGTTATCATACATACTTGCATATATTAAACCATCATTAAATACCTGCAGATTTACACAAGGAAGACTTAAATCACTATATCTTTCAGGAGAACGATTGAGTTGTGCTACATTTTCAACTTGCATGTCATCTACATAATGTAGTGATCCTAGTTTCATTGCTGAATTTCCTGATTCGTACGCATATAATCCACAAATTTCATCTAGATAATATAGAGCTGAATCTGTTTGTGCTAAACCTAGATAATTAACATAGAATGATTGTGCAAGTTGATTTGTTTCTTCACTTGTTAAATGGAATGAAGATGAACAACCTGTAATGATAAAAGTAATGATAACTACTGCAAGTATTTTATTATTTATGTTTTGTATCTTGCCAAACATAATATATCTCCTTCATTTCAAATGAGATGCTATATTTATATATTACATATTACCAAAAAAAAGAGAAATCACAAATAATTTCTCCTGTTTTCACATACTAATTCAATTGGTTTTGCCATGGAACGAATACGTTCCATAATACGCATTGCTTTCAGTTTTTCCTGCTTTCCTTTATTTGTTACAACGAAGTGATTTCTCAATGATTCAAGATCTTCATTGCTTGTGAACCATGTTGGAAGTCTTTTTTCATACCCGTCTTTAGAGTTTCTCACCATGGATTTTTAGAACTTTCAATATAAATAAACATTCAAATTTTGCCGTATTTATCGGT
>QQXM01000202.1 GCA_014610835.1 Erysipelotrichaceae bacterium 7770_A6 | reverse complement strand
ATCTTTCAGATGAATATCTATATCATTTTTCTGCTTTTTTCATTTTCACAAACGCATTCAATTTCTTATAAGATAAAAAAGTCATTCCAATAATGAATGATTTCAAAACAAAACTTATCTGTGTAAAAGGAAACTGTGATGGTGAAGTAGATCAGATGGTATTAGATTTTCCTGTTTTAGCTGTATATAACAATATCCTGCTCAAAGATCGTCGTGTATTTATGACACATGGACATACATAGTAAGCGTCAAATAAATACCGTCTAGATAAGAGAAAACAGGATATGTACTATAGAAGTGTTCCTAATGAACAAATAGTA
>QQXM01000201.1 GCA_014610835.1 Erysipelotrichaceae bacterium 7770_A6 | reverse complement strand
AAATAATATAAAAAAACAGCGTAATTATGCGCTGATGTTAAAGATGGCTTTACAAAGAGGTGTCAAAGACCCGTGTAATTATACAATTATTGTTACTTTTTCACAAGCGATTACAGTTTAAATGAATATTCCATAATGGCGGAGCCAGTCATTCCGGTCAGTAGAGCCACCCTGATTCCGGTGGCGAGAGCCATATATTCC
>QQXM01000032.1 GCA_014610835.1 Erysipelotrichaceae bacterium 7770_A6 | reverse complement strand
AATGCTGCTTAATTGTTGTTACTGTCCATATATTCGTACAATATTAAAATATGTTCACCATTTTGCTAATATAGCCAATTATTAATTTTGTATTAATAGACGTGCAATTTAAGCATGGATAACGGATAATTATCTTATAAAAACGCAGGAGAACAATTATGAAAAAAAATACCAGAATCACGATCATTGTATCGTTATGTATTATGATTGCCGCAATTGGCATTTATTTTTTACTCCACGCCTTTCAAACAGGCTCCAGCAGTGAAACAATCTATGTCCAGAAAGTATCCACTGTTACTGGTTCCTCCTATACAGAAAATCGCTATTCCGGTGTTGTAGAATCACAGGAAACATTAGATATCAATCAAGATAGTTCTAAAACAATTGCTGATATATATGTAGAAGCAGGACAAGAAGTCAAAAAAGGAGACAAGCTATTCTCTTACGACACAACAGAAGCTTCCAATTCCATTGCACAGAAGAAATTAGATATCGAAGCACAGAACAATGAAATTGAAGCGCAGAACAATACCATTGCGGATTACAGAGCAGAAATCAACAATGGTGGTGACAAAGTTGAAATTCAGGCACGTATCAATGATGCAAACTACGCAATCCGCCAGGCACAGAATACAATCAAGTCCACGCAGACAGAAATCGATCAATTAAACAAGCAGGTTGAAACTTCTACAGTCATCGCCACAATCGATGGCATCATCAAAGAAGTCAACAGAGATGGCGGAACAGATCAGAACGGTAATACAAAACCACTGATTTCTATTACACAGACAGGTGAATTCAGAGTCAAAGGTACAATCAGTGAAATGGGATCTATTTCTGAAGGCAGTTCTGTTATTGTAAGAAGCAGAATTAATGAAGATCAGATCTATAAAGGAACTGTCACAAAAGTAGAAACAGAACCACAGACAGACAACAACAACTTCTACTCTGGATCTGATTCTGGTGAATCTGCTTCTAAATATCCTTTCTATGTCACTTTAGATAACAATGATGGTCTGATGCTTGGTCAGCATGTATACATCGAACCAGATAATGGTCAATCTAGTGTTAAACAAGGTATCTGGCTGGATTCCAGCTTTATCGCCTATGACGATAATGGAAATCCATATGTATGGGTTTCTGAAAAAGAAAAGCTGAAGAAAAGAAAAGTTGAACTTGGCGAAACAGATGATGAAATGTATACAACAGAAATCAAGTCCGGTTTAAGCAAAGATGACTATATTGCATGGGTAGATGATTCTTATAAGGAAGGCATGAAAACAACAACAGAATACCAGATGGAAACGGATGGTGAAACGTATGCTTCTTGATTTAAAGAACATCTATAAAAACTATGGAAAAGAACCAATGATCGTTCCTGTTTTAAAAGATGTCAGTTTACAGGTAAATGAAGGTGATTATATCGCAATCATGGGACCTAGCGGCTCTGGTAAAACAACACTAATGAACATTATTGGCTGTCTTGATCGGATGAGTGATGGGACTTATCTTTTTGACAATGAAGATATTTCAAAAATGAATGACAATGCTTTAAGTGATCTTCGTCTGCATAAGATTGGGTTCGTATTTCAGAACTTCAATCTTCTCAGTGCTGAAACAGCACAGGAAAACGTTGCACTCCCTTTGATTTATGCAGGTGTCAGTAAAGAAGAAAGAAAAGAAAGAGCACAGGATGCATTGAATAAAGTAGGTCTTGGAGAAAGAGTTTCCTTTAAGCCAAATCAATTATCTGGTGGTCAGAAACAACGAGTTGCGATTGCTCGTGCAATTATTAATAATCCAAAAATCCTGCTTGCGGATGAACCAACGGGTGCATTAGATCAGGCAAGTGGAAAACAGGTCATGGAATTATTTCAATCATTAAATGATGAAGGTGTTACGATCATTATGATTACGCATGATGCAAATGTTGCATCCCACGCCAAAAAGACACTTCATATCATTGATGGTGAAATTATTGAAAATAAACAAGGAGGAACAATATGAAACCTTCTGTAAAAAAAGGAGTAATTATCACATCTGTATGTGCCGTTGCCATCGGAGCAATCGTTGGTGTCAAAATCTACATGGATTCAACAAATACGATTGAAGTCAATTCCGTTGCATCACTAAATACAGGCTATTGGGACAGCCCTTCTACTTCAACAGGGTTTGTATCCAACAGTGATACACAGTCAATCTTCTATGATGCTTCCAAAACAATCACACAGATATTCGTTTCAGAAGGTCAGCAAGTCAGCAAAGGTGATCCATTACTATCTTATGACTTAACCACATTGCAAAGTTCTGTAGATTCTAAACAATTAGAAGTAGAAAAAACACAAAATGCGATTACACTTGCAGAACACGAATTAAAAAAGCTATTAAATACAATTCCTGTCCCAGAGCCAACACCAATGCCTGAACCAACAGAAGCACCGGATCCAAAACCAGTGCCTCTGCCATCCATTCCCGAAAAGGACGAAAATGGATTCTCTCCATATATTCTTTCTCTTTCACAGGCAGAAAAGAATATTGATTCCTATAAGATTTATTACGCTTCAACAAACAGTGATGATTTTTCTGAAAATACTGCACCTGAAAAAGGTCCAATGGATGAACCATCATTGTGGCAGGAAGAAAGAATTTCTAAAGAATATGGAAAAGCATGCTGGTACTGGATTGCATATACATATACAGATGGTTCAACAAATGCATATGATGTAAAAGATGCAGTGGAATACATCAATAATTCCCAGCCAATCCCTGCTGAAGAAATCAATTTAGCAGGCACTAAAAAGAATCCATATGTCTTCAAGCTTTGTGAAGAAAGTGAAAATGCAGACAATGGTATTGTTTATGGAAAACTCTTTTTAGACAATGGGGATCAGAATCAATATTTCAGATTTGATGTGTATGCAAAAAATGATGAAGATGAATGGGAAGTTGATTCTTCCTGGCTTGTTCGCAGTGACAAGTTCGCATCCACGCAATCCATGAATGAAGGTGACATGTATTCTGTGATTTCTCACACAAAAGAAGAACAAAGATACGAAGAAATCGAACAAGAAATAGAACAGGAGCCAGAAATTGATCCAAACGGCTATACACAGGTTGAACTTGCAAAAGCAATCCGTGATAAAAAATACCAGCTCAAAACACTTGATCTGGATTTAAGAAAAGCACAGCTTTCCTTAAATGAAAGCAAGGAAATGTTAAGTGATGGTGTTGTACGTGCAAAAAGAAATGGTGTTGTGCGTAAAGTTGGTGATGTATCCAACCCTCCACAGGATGGCAGTGCATTCTTAGAAGTTGCAGGCGGTCAAGGAACATACATCCAGGGAACTGTCAGTGAATTAATGCTTGATCAGCTTAAAACAGGAGATACGATTTCAGGTTACAGCTGGACAAGCGGCAATACAATTACTGCTACGATCGACAATATTGATACTGTCCCTGCCTCTGGAAACAATTACTATAACGGCTCTGGCAATCCAAACGTCAGCTACTATGGATTTGAAGCATATGTAGAAGATTCTGCATCTCTACAGTTAGGTGAATATCTAGAATTGACACTCAACTCTGATGCAGCAGATACAACAAATTCCATCTGGCTGTCAAAAGCATATGTCAGACAAGATGGAAATAAATACTATGTATTTAAAGATGATCATGGAAAGCTGAAGAAACAATACGTAACAATCGGCAAGATCGTCTGGGGAGATACGATTGAAATCAAAGATGGTCTGTCTGATACAGACTACATTGCATTTGCTTACAGTAAAAACGCAAAAGAAGGAATCAAGACAAAGAATTCTTCACAGGAGGCATTATGATTGAAAATATTCGTTTATCATTCCGTGGAATCTTCGCACACAAAATGCGTTCCTTCTTGACAATGCTAGGTATTATTATTGGTATTGCTTCCATTATCGCTATTGTTTCTACAATTAAAGGAACAAATGATCAGATTGAAAAAAATCTGATTGGATCTGGAGACAACACAGTGAAAGTATCTTTATACCAGGATGACTGGGAATATTCCTTTGATTCTGGTTTACCAGGCGGAATTCCAGTTGTTTCAGAAGAAACTTTAGAATCTTTAAAAACTATCGATCACGTTGAAGGTGCTACACTCTATCGTTCCAGACAGAATTATCAGACAATCTACCGTAATAACACTTCACTGGATGGTGGATATATCCTTGGTGTTCAGCAGGATTATTTCTCTATTGCAGGATTAACCATCAAAAAAGGAAGAGGCATTACAGATGCCGATAATAAAAAATATGCACAAGTTGCAGTGCTGGATGAAACGAGTGCACAGCTTCTCTTTGGAGAAAATGATCCAATTGGCAAGACAATCGAAATCAAAAATACACCATTCACAATTGTTGGTGTATGTGCAGATAAAGAAAAGTTTGAACCATCTATGGACAGTATCGATGACTACTGGACATACAATCAGTCTTCAGGTTCAAAAGTATACGTACCATCTGAATCATGGCCAATTTTCTATCAGTTTGATGAACCACAGAATGCAATATTAAAAGTTGATGCAACTTCCAATATGACATCTGTTGGAAAAGAAGCCGCAAACATCTTAAATACATATGTTTCTTCATCCAGTATTCAATACAAGGCACAAGACTTGCTCAAACAGGCAAAAGACATCCAGTCTCTATCACAGTCAACAAATGCGATGCTGATCTGGATTGCTGGTATTTCATTACTTGTTGGCGGTATTGGTGTTATGAATATTATGCTTGTTACAGTTACAGAGAGAACAGGTGAAATCGGTTTAAAGAAAGCTATTGGTGCTAGAAAGAAAGCAATCATGTCTCAATTCTTGACAGAAGCTGTTGTATTAACTTCGATTGGAGGTATTGCTGGTGTATTTACCGGGATTGGCTTAGCACAGCTGATATCCATGTTAAACGGTACTCCAGTATCTATCAGCGTTCCAGCTTCCCTGTTATCTGTCCTGTTCTCTATGGCAATTGGTATCATCTTTGGTTTACTGCCAAGCTATAAAGCAGCAAATCTTGATCCAATTGAAGCATTACGGCATGAATAACAAGATCTCTTAAGATCTTGTTTTTCTTTTATGTTTGAATATGTATAATGGATGCATGGAAATCAAATTAACAAAAGAAATCGAAGACTTTTTAGACCGCTGCAGATATAACATCTACAACGATACAAAAAATGAATTTGTTGGCCTGCATGTCACAAAAGCAGAAGAGAAAGCAGTACAGAAAGAAATGAGAGATGCAGGATTTGCAGAATTCTTGCAAGATGAAGAAAACTGGCCTTCTCTGTTCTTATCAAAGAAAGAATGGGAAAAGAGCCCATATCACGCAAATGTATCTTTGGATCTTATTCGTGATGCGCATTTCTCCTATGAAAAGAATAAAGTGACAGGAAGAGAACTCTTTAACGTAGATGCCATTCAGAAAGATCCAAATCGAGAACTCAATGACTGGATGAAACTAAGAGCAATGGATAGCAGTTTTGAAGCTATCTATCTCTATCAGGATGATCAGGACTGGATGATTGATGCACCATCTGAAGCTGCAACAAATAACATCTGTGCAGAAAAAGCACATGGAAAAGTACTTACATTTGGCTTAGGAATTGGATATTTCATCTATATGGCAATGGCAAATCCAAACGTTACAGAAATTACATGTGTAGAGAAATCTGAAGAAGTCATTGCGATGTTTAAGCGTTTTATCTATCCTCAGTTTCCTCAGGATATTCCTTTGACAATTATTCAGGGAGATGCCTTTGATTACTTCAACGAAGAATTCATGAGCCAGTTCGATTATTCGTACACAGATATCTGGCTGAGTTCTAATGATGGTCTACAAATCATCAAACAACTGTTGCATCAATATATTCCACCATTCAAAGACAGTGACTTCTGGATTGAAGACAGCTGTCAGGAGATCATGTGGACTTTGATCTTCTTGTATTTTGATGCCGTTGCACATCGCATGCCAGTTCAGATCAATCCTCAATACGAACAGGAAATGACTCAAATCGCATCTTACTTCAGCAATAAAGACGAAGTGATTGATTCCGTAGAACCATTAAAATTCTACATGTACGATACAGAAACAATCAGAAACATCCTTGCATTATAAAAGCCTGGCAATCCCAGGCTTTTTTACATTAATAATGGCAGGAACAGCTGTGCAAGTCCTAAAAAGATAAAGAATCCCAAAACATCTGTCGCTGTTGTGATAAAGATAGAAGAAGATACTGCTGGATCTGCGCCCAGTCTTTTTAAAGCAACAGGAACAAGGAAGCCAAATACACCTGCAACAACAAGATTTCCAATCATCGCAATAAAGATAATCAATCCAAGATAGACATTATGATAGATGACAGAGACAATGATTCCTGTAATCAATCCATTGATTGCACCATCAACAACACCCAACATGATTTCTTTGATAAATGACTTCGCATATTTTCTTAAAGATACATCATCCTGCGATAATTGTCGCACAAGAATAGACTGTGTCTGAGAACCAGCATTACCACCCATTCCCGTAACAATTGTCATTGTCGCAGATAAAGCTACAACTTTTGCAATCGTACCTTCGAATGCTTTCACTGTCATACTCGCAACAAAAGCAGTCAACAGATTCACAAGAAGCCAAGGCAAACGTAAACGAATGGAGTCCCATAACGTTGTATTCAGGTTTTCTTCACTTGAAACACCACCCAGTTCAAGAATATCTTCGTTATATTCCTGTACGATAACATCAATAATATCATCGACTGTAATAATACCTAGAATAGAACCTCTATTATTCACAACAGGAATTGCATTCAAATCATATTTGCTAACAAGCTTTGCAGCATATTCCTGATCATCTTCTGGATGTACATAGATTGGATTCACCTTCATGATATCTTTCAGCAAGTCATCTTTTTTCGCTGTCAGAAAATCTCTTAAGTTTGCAACACCAACAAGTGATTGAGAATGATCAACAATATAGATTGTTTCAATAACTTCTGATTTATTCGCAATCTGACGAATACGACGCATCCCTTGTTCTACAGTCAATTTCTCATCTAACGCAATATACGCAGTGGTCATAATACCACCTGCAGAATCTTCAGGATAGTTCAATAATGTGCGGATGATCTTACGATCATCTTCCATCATTTGATTGAGTAATGCCTTTTTCTGCACGTATTTCATATCACCAATCAAATCGGCAATATCATCCTTCTGCATGTAGCCAAATACTTCAATCAATTCATCATTTGTAATATTTTCAGCAATACGTGTTCTTTGGATGTCACTTGCCTGTTCCAATACTTTAGCAAGATCATCATCCTGCAATAACTGACAAAGACGCCATAATTCTCTATCATCCAGATCTTCAGATATGACAGCAATATCAATAGCATTTACTTCTTCAATATACTCATGTAATTCAGCTGCTTCACTATCATTAATAATTCTTTTCAGCTCTGCCAACGTCATTTTATCTATCATTCTAAAGCCCTCACTACATCTATTTTATCTCACAACACAACTATGCGTTAAGCAGTTTCTTAATTTCTTCTAAGTTTTCAACAAACCTTATTTTTTCAAATATTTTTTTATCACATAGACCTTTCTCAATCATATGCATAAACAAATTCTTTAAATCATTGTAATACCCATCTAGATTATAAATCATGACTGGTTCACTCATATGTCCTAACATTACTTTAGAAATAACTTCACTGATTTCTTCTAATGTTCCACTTCCACCCGGAAAAGTAATAAATGCATTTCCTAGTTCAATCATCTTTGCTTTTCTTTCACTCATGTCATGAGTCACAATTAATTCTGTAATATCGTTGTATTCAAATCCAGCATCAATAAAGAACTGTGGTTCAACCCCGATGACTTTACCACCACTCAACAATACACTCTCTGCAAGATCCCCCATCAAACCAGCTTTTGATCCACCATAGACTAAAGTATGTCCATTTTCACCAATCCAGTTTCCTAATTCTCTAACTGCGATTTGAAATTTATCATCATTTCCTGAGGAAGCTCCCAAATATACTGTAATATTCATTTTTAATAACATTCCTTTCCTACATGTTTCACTATATAACAACTTTGTTAATTTATTGAAAAATGAAACTATCACTATTGTAACGGAATATCACAACTTAGAAATAACTTTGTTAAAATTTTTTAATTTTCTTCTTGCATTATATTGTAGTTTTGGTATACTAATAAAGCACTAACCAATGGTGCCTTAGCCAAGTGGTAAGGCAGCAGACTGCAACTCTGCGAGCGCCGGTTCGACCCCGGCAGGCACCTCCACTTATTAAGGGATATGGGGATGTGGCGGAATCGGCAGACGCATCGGACTTAAAATCCGGTGGTGGCAACACCGTGTGGGTTCAAGTCCCATCGTCCCCACCACTTAAAGACTTAAAAATCGCTAGAAATAGCGATTTTTTTGTATATGCAGATACTTATTAAAACCAGTACATCACACGTACTGGTTTTATCTTTTATGATTGATGTTCTTTCATGAATCTTCGATAGCTGTATACCCAGACAATACCTTCTATAATATCTGTTATAACCCAGCTGATTGGAAAGCATGCATACAACACTTCAAGTTTACGAACTGCAGAAAACGCAGTAAACAGCCAGACTAAACGAACTCCACAAATACCAACAAGCATTAACAATGTTGGTACAGAAGAATATCCCATCCCTCTAGAAGATCCAATAAATGTGTCCGCAATTCCCTGAATTGGCAATAACAATGTAACAAATGCCAGACGATACATTCCATAATGCACAACATCGCTAGAATTTGTATATAAACGTAAGAATAAGTTTGAATTAAGATAAATGATTCCACTAATCAGCAATCCACTCGCAACAGTCAACATCATTGTAATCAACAATATCTTTCTAATCTGTTTATAATTAGAAGAACCAACATTTGCTGCAGTAAACGTAGCAGTTGCCTTATCAAAAGCATCCATACCAATATATACAAAGTTTTCCAGATTTATTGCTGCACTATTGCCCGCAATTAAATTACTGCTGTTAAAAGAGTTAATACTTGATTGAATCACAACATTACTGAAAGAGAACACAAGACCCTGAATTCCCGCAGGAATACCAATGGAAAGAATTTCTTTTGCGATTGGAAGATCAAGTTTACAATATCCCCAGTAGAACTTCGTCGCATTCGTTTCATTCATTAATGTAATCATCACAAGTATTGCACTGACTGCCTGTGAAATTACAGTTGCTAAAGCAACACCAGCAACACCAAGATGAAATACAATGACAAATAAGAGATTCAATACAACATTCAATGCACCCGCAATCATCAAAAAGTACAAAGGTCGTTTTGTATCTCCAGATGATCTTAAAATTGCAGTCGCAAAATTATAGACAAGCATGAATATAATACCCGTAAAGTAAATCTTCATATATATCGTACTATACTCTATTAAATCTTCAGGCGTAGACATCAGTTTTAACAACGGTCTTGAGAAAAAAAGACCAACACATGTCAAAAAGATGCCTACCGTAAATGCAAGCCAGATTGACGTATGAGAAGCAATTCTTGTTTTCTCATCATCCTTTGCTCCAATGTATTTAGATACAACAATATTTGTACCAATCGTAATTCCATTAAACAAAGATATTAACAAAAATATGACACTGCCCGTAGCACCAACCGCAGCCAAAGCCGTAGATCCAGAAAATTTCCCCACAACAATTGTATCTGCAGCATTAAATACCATCTGCAGACAATTTGTTAACATCAATGGTACAGAAAACGCAAATAAGTTCTTGATTAGATTTCCTTGTGTCAAATCAATATGATATGTATCCTTTTCCATGAGTAAATCTACCTCCTTCTTTGTTTTACTAATTTTAAACAGTTGGAGATAAACTCCTCTAAGAACCGTACGTGC
>QQXM01000200.1 GCA_014610835.1 Erysipelotrichaceae bacterium 7770_A6 | reverse complement strand
CAGTCTAAAAGTTTAAACTCTGAACTGTGTGAGTACTTTAATGATATTAATTCTTTGCCTACCACTTCGGCTCTTTGTCAACAAAGAGACAAGCTTGATATCACTGCTTTTCAAAGAATTATGCATCTTTTTGTGAATACATTTGATGACTATAAAACCTGGAAAGGATACCATATTCTGGCCTGTGATGTGATGTACTTTCTTCTAACCAGCGCGTCAAATCTTACCGTATTTCAAAATACAGCAGCTTTGATCTGTATGAGCAGAAACAGCTGACTAGAGAGCACCACAATCTCAAGGAAGAAGAAAATCAACTCTCAAATCGACTGCAGAAATGCATAGATGTCGTATTTCCTGAATTCAACAGTTTATTCAAGTCCAAATATGGAATTGTGTATATGAACAT
>QQXM01000199.1 GCA_014610835.1 Erysipelotrichaceae bacterium 7770_A6 | reverse complement strand
ATTCTGTTAAGCTTTTCTCCGGCATTTTCAATCGTTGCCGTACTGTAGAAGTCAACAATTGAATCCTTCATGTTCCATGCTTCCTGCAGCTGAGGATCAATGCCGAACAGAAGGTCTTTGATCTCATACAGATTCATATATTTTCTGAAGTGACCGTTCCATTTTCTTTCTGCATTTGGATCCATGACCGGCTCACTGTTGATGTCTGATTTGAAGATCATCCAGTTGAACTTCTTCAGAAGATAGTATTCATCGCTTTTCCTGTTTCCTGA
>QQXM01000031.1 GCA_014610835.1 Erysipelotrichaceae bacterium 7770_A6 | reverse complement strand
TATTATCCCGAATTTTACTTGATTTTCTATAGAGAAAACCTGTTTTTTCGGGATAATACATAATTCGGGATAAGTGCAATGAGAGGGTCGAAGTAAATTATTTGATTTACTTCACTCTACTCTATTTTTGTAAAATTGAACGAAATGTATAGTTTTTTCTTGCATACAACAACAGAAGTGGTAGAATAGTGTCATGGAGTGGTAGAAAGTGGAGGAAAAGTGATGGTTATGTTCATGGGCGAGTACAGACATAATCTGGATTCAAAAAACAGACTCATTATTCCTGCCAAATTTCGTGACCAACTTTCTACGTCTGTCTATGTAACTGAATGGATGGACGGATGTCTTGCCGCATATACAGAAGAAAAATGGGGTGAGATGGTAATGAAACTGAACAAGCTTCCTAAGACCAATGCCGCTGCAAGAGCATTTGTAAGACATATTACAGGTAAAGCAGATGAATGCGGTATTGACAGTCAGGGAAGAATTTTATTGCCTCAGTTTCAAATTGATGATACAAAAATCATCAAGAATTGTGTCATTGTAGGTGTCAGCGACCATTTCGAGATCTGGCCAGCTGAAAAATATGATGTCTATGATGATGAATCATGTGAAAGCTTTGAGAACTTAGCAGAAGGATTGACGGATTTATTACAATGAAACACGTATCAGTACTATTACATGAAACTGTAGATTCCTTGAATGTAAAACCAGACGGTATTTATGTTGATGGAACACTTGGCAGAGCAGGGCACGCAAAGTATTTGATCTCGAAATTAACAACAGGTCATCTCTATGCATTTGATAAAGATGAACAGGCATTAAAAGAATCCAGAGAAAATCTAAAAGACGTACTTGATAAAGCAACACTGATTCATGCTGATTTTTCTAGAATGAAAGAAGAACTGCATGCAAGAGGCGTTGAAAAAGTAGATGGAATCATGATGGACCTTGGTGTATCTTCACCACAGTTTGACGATTCCCAAAGAGGTTTTTCTTATCGTTTTGATGCAAGACTTGATATGCGTATGAATCAGGAGCAAGATTTAGATGCAGAGAAAGTTGTCAATACATATTCTGAGCAGGAACTGACAAGAATCTTGAAAGAATATGGTGAAGAAAGATATGCGTATGCAATCGCAAAAGCAATCGTAAAAAAGAGAACTATCCAGCCAATCAAAACAACTTTTGAATTGGTAGATGTGATTAAATCTGCACTTCCTGCAAAGGAACTGCGTAAAAAGGGTCACCCAGCAAAACAGACCTTCCAGGCAATCCGCATTGAGGTAAACAATGAACTTGGTGCATTGCAGAAAGGAATTGAAGAAGCACTGGATCTATTGGATGTAAATGGCAGATGTGCAATCATCACATTCCATTCATTAGAAGACCGTATTGTAAAAAATACATTTAAAGACTATTCCTCTGCTCCATTTGTTGAGCCTAGAATTCCATTGAAGGTTGAACAGATGGAGCAGGCCTCCTTCCAATTAATAAATCGGAAGCCTATATTAGCAACACAAGAAGAACTAGATGAAAATCATCGTTCACATAGCGCAAAGCTACGTGTGATCGAAAGAATAAAAGGATAAGATCATGGCAAAAATCGTAACTGTAAAAAAGAAAAAAAGAAGAATCAATTTATTCCGATTATCTATCGGACTTTTCTTCATTTCTGCTGCAGCTGCGCTTTTTTCATCTTTATTTTTAAGATCCTATAACAATTCTTTAAGTACACAGAAGCAATCTATTGACTCTCAAATTGCTACAATACAAACACAGAACGATGCTGTAAAAGTAGAAATTCAAACTCTATCTTCCTCTGATCGTGTTGATGAAATCGCTGCTGGCAGTGGCATGAGCCGTAACCAGAATAATGTCATCACAATCACAGATGGCTCACAAGATGGGGAGTGAGAAATAAATGAAAAAAAGAAGACGCAATCATGCGATTCGAAATATTATTTGCGTAACATTGGGGATAATGATACTCATTACAGCCAATGTTTTTGTTGTATCTATTGGTAAAGTGCATTTCCTTTCCGGTACAGATCTAAGTGTATATGCAGATAATCAAAATATCGTAACAAAAAAAGAACAGGCATTACGTGGAGAAATCAAAGATCGTAATGGAAATATTATCGCACAGGATAATAAAACATATAACATTGTATGTATCTTGGATTCTTCTAGACCATCCGTAGGAAAAAGCGTTGCATATGTCAAAGACAAAGAACATACGGCTGATGTTTTATCAAAGATTCTCCGTATGGATCGAGAAAAAATTCTGGATTATCTATCACAAGATAAATACCAGACAGAATTAGGACTTGCTGGTAGAAACCTATCTAAAAGTGTGAAAGATGAAATTGAAGCATCTGATTTAACAGGAATTGAATTTACAGATTCGATTCAGCGTGTCTACCCAAATAATGTATATGCATCAAACTTGATTGGCTACGCACAATCGGATGAGAGTGGCAATACTATTGGTAAAATGGGGCTGGAATTATATCTGGATTCCTATTTAAGAGGAACAGATGGTTCTAGAACATATCAGGTTGATAAAGATGGATATGTTCTTCCAGGAATGAAAGAAGAAAAAGTATCGGCAGTGAATGGAGATAATGTGTATTTAACATTAGATTCCGGGATTCAATCCACACTGGAACAATCCTTTCAGACAACAAAAGAAATGTTCAACGCATCACGTGCCTGGGGTGGTGCAATGGAAATCAATACTGGAAAAGTCATTGCCTGGGGACAGACACCTTCCTTTAATCCAAATACTTTGGAAAATATTGAAGACTATACGAACATTGGCGCACAGACACCATATGAACCAGGATCTACATTAAAGACATTTACATGGGCTGCCGCAATCAATGAAGGCAAGTATGATGGAAATGCTTTAGGAGATGGAAATGAATTCTGTTTTACATCTGACAGTAAGAATGATCCTGTACAGACATATTCAGAAGATAACTATGGATGTATCTATAATGCGAGAAAGAAAAAATATGGACAAATTGATTTGGATCATGGTTTAATCTATTCGTTAAATACAATTGCGGCAACAATTCAAACGCAATACATTACGCCTGAAACACATCTAGAATATTTAAAGAAATTTGGTTTCTTTTCTAATGTCAATACAGATGGATTGCCTGAAAGTTCTGGTCTATTGAACTTCACATGGCCAGCAGATAAATTGTCTTTATCTTATGGGCAGGGTAGTACTGTTACAATGCTGCAGTTATTTCAGGCATATTCATCTATTTTCTCAGACGGGACAATGGTAAAACCCTATTTTGTTGATTCCATTGTTGATCCATATGATGAAAGTAAAGTCATCTATAAAGCAGAAAAAACAGCTGTTGGCAATCCAATTACTTCTGATACCGCTAAACAGGTACAATCCATCATGTATCGTGTTGCTAATGATGAAGATGGATCTGCAAGATTCTATCAGATTCCAGAATGCAAGATTCTTGCAAAAACCGGTACAACACAGGTTGCTGACAGTGGCAGTGATGGGAATGCATATGAAACAAGTAATACAACTATTATATCTTTGATGGCTGCACTTCCTGCAGATAATCCACAGGTTCTTGTATATTACGCATTTGAAGGGGACTATAACCCGAATGCACATGCGCAGACAGATGCAACGACAGCTCTTCTAAGAAAAGTTGCACAGACATATGGATTTTCTAATGGAGATAATGCAACAATATCTTCCCAAGAAACACCACAACAGACAATTACAACAGGTACAATGCCTGACTTGTTGAATCATTCACTTCAATACGCAGATAGCAAATTAGCATCCACAGGATGTCAGACAATTATATTAGGAAATGGAAATACAGTGATTGATCAATTTCCAAAAACAGACAGTTCCGTTGTCAGTGGAGAAAAAGTATTCCTGTTAACAGATACAAATGCGTTTACGATGCCAGACTTGTCTGGTTGGACTAGAAAAGATGTGTCATCATTGTGGGCTGTCAGTGGATTTGGATTTGAATTAAGTGGAAGTGGAAATGTCATTTCACAATCGGTTGCTCCTGGAACTGTTGTTGAAAAGGGAACAACGATCAAAGTTGAATTTGGTTAAGAGATTGTAATATAATTATACGGCTATGGAGGCGTTTTATGGTTTTGAAACTTATGATCGGTTTTATTGTCAGCCTGGCAGTTGTTCTAGTGCTGATGCCGCCGTTTATCACATATTTAAAAAAATTGTCATTCAAACAATCAGTCAGTGAATATGCACTTGAAGATGATCAGAAGAAGGCAGGTACACCAATTATGGGAGGGGTACTGTTTATCCTTGTTCCAATTTTAGTGACACTTGTTGCTTTTCCTTCTTCAATGAAAGATCTAAATGTCTGGATCATTATTTTAGCATTTGTTGGATATGGACTGATTGGATTTATTGATGACTTTCTCATTGCGGTAAAAAAGAATAATGATGGTTTAACACCAAAGCAGAAATTTACAATGCAGGTTGTTTTAGCAGCTGCTTTCTTCTTTCTCTATCGTATGCATGGAGATCTTTCTATTATTCTTCCATTCTCTAAAACAACGCTTTCTTTAGGATGGCTGTATTTCCTGCTTGTATTATTTATGTTTGCTGGAAGCTCAAATGCGGTGAATCTGACAGATGGTATGGATGGATTGAGCAGTGGCGTTACAATCATTGCTTTAGTACCATATGCAATCATTACATATGTTCAGCAGAAATATACAGTATTGATGTTTGTTCTATGTTTGATTGGTGCTTTGCTTGGATACTTATATTACAATAAAAAACCAGCAAAGGTATTTATGGGAGATACAGGTGCATTAGCTTTAGGTGGCGTATTAGCAGCTTTAGCAATGGTAACAAAAACAGAACTGCCTTTGATTTTTATCGCAGGCGTTCCAGTCATTGAAACACTTTGTGTCATCATTCAGCAGGTATCTGTTAGAACAGTTCATAAAAGAGTATTCGTGTATACGCCAATTCATTATGCCTTTAGAATTAAGGGCATGAGAGAAGTGAATATTGTAAAAATGTTCTGGGTTGTAGAAGCAATATTTGCTTGTATTGGACTATGGATTGCTTTATATTAATTGGGATCAATTATTTGATTCCTTTTTTTAAATCAGTATAAAAATCAACAAATAATTTGATATAATGGGTTAGTTATCAATGGAGGAGGAAATCGATTTGGAAGTGTTTGATGTAAATAATACCTGTGTTCAGCTTGTGATGGTATTGAAAATGCAGCAACTGAAAAGCAAAGAAATTCCCTCGCTTCAATATGAAAACCTGGAAGACTATCTGAGAGATCGTCTTTGGAAAAATGATTGTCCTAGGTCGCTTCATACGGCAATCAATCAAGTTCTATCTGTAAAAGCACAAGATATTGTACGTTTTTTAGCGCGTAATGCAATTGTGAAAGGTTCATCACAAGACTTAAGTGAATTTGCAGATCTTTTTGGAGGAAAATAAAATGGCAAAGCAATCAAAAACAAAAAAGAGTTCAATTGCGGTATTCATAGGTATTGTTGCTATTCTGTTTGCTTTAGTAACAACAACTTATAGTACAGTGAAATCAAATTTGAACCTTGGACTTGATCTGCAAGGTGGATTCGAAATCTTGTATCAAGTGAAACCTTTGAATGGAGACAGTTCCATTGACATGGATGCGGTTGTGAATTCAATTTCAAAACGTATCAATGTATTAGGTGTATCTGAACCAAGTATTTCTGTTGAAGGAAATGACAGAGTCAGAGTTCAGCTGGCTGGTGTTACAGATCAAGATGCAGCACGTGAAATGATTGGTACAACTGCTAATCTTACATTCAGAGATGTTGATGATAATGAACTAGCTGATTCATCTATCTTAACGGAAGGCGGTGCATCTTTAGCATATAACGAAAATGGGCAGCCAATCGTTTCATTAAAAATCAAAGATCAGAAAAAATTTGCTGAAATGACAAAAGAAGTTTCCAAGAAAACAAAAGGAAGCAACATTATGGTCATCTGGCTTGATTATGAAGAAGGTTACTCCTATAAAACAGAAGCAGCAAAAGCTGCAAAGGGAGAAGAACCTAAATATATTTCTGCAGCAAGTGTAAATTCTGAAATTTCTGGTGACTGTCAGATTTCTGGCAACTTCACAGAAGAAGAAGCACGTGAACTGGCTAACCTGATCAATTCTGGTTCTTTACCAGTCAAGATGACCGAATTATCATCCAATGTAGTTTCTGCACAGTTTGGTCAGGATGCTTTAGCAAAAACAGCTTTGGCTGGTGGTATCGGTGTAGCACTTGTCATGCTGTTCATGATTGTTAAGTATAGACTTCCTGGTATTGTATCTGCAATTATGCTTGTTGCATATATCTGGGGCGTATTTGGTTTATATTCACTTATGGGTGCAGTATTTACATTATCAGGTATCGGTGCTCTTGTTCTTGGTGTTGGTATGACAGTAGACGTTAATATCATTGATTTTGAAAGAATCAGACAAGAACTATATAAGGGTAGAAGTGTTCCAAACGCAGTTAGAGAGGGACAGACAGTATCATTCTCCGCAATCTTTGACTCACAGTTTACAACATTCCTTACAGCTTTGATTATGTATATCTGGGGTAATGGATCTGTTAAGGGATTTGCAACAATGTTGATCATTACAGTTATTATGACAATGCTGTTGAACGTCGCTTTAAGTAGAATCATGTTAAAGCTCATTGTAAATTCTCATATTGCGGATAATCATCCTGAATGGTTTGCTGTGAAGAAAGAACAGATTCCAGATGTATCTAAAGGACAGTCTCAATTCTATACAGGAACACATCAGTTTGACTATGTTCAGAAATCTAAGCTTGTCATTCGTGCAGCTTTAGCTGTCTTTGCTCTTGCACTATGTCTTGGTATTTTCAATATGACAAAGGGTGATGGTTTTGTAAAACTAGGTATTGACTTTGCTTCTGGTACAAAGCTGACAATTACATCTGATAACGCATTGACAACAGATGAAGTTAAGAACGAAATGGAAACACTTGGCTATAAGGGTTTTGCTTATCAGGCAGCTGGAGAAAATTCTGTATACGCTACAACAACACAGACATTCTCTACAGAAGAATTGACAAAGCTAAAGGCTGCATTGAAGGATGTCTATGGACAGGAACCAAACGATAACGTTGTAACTCCAGTTGTTGGTAAAGATCTTGTTAGAAATGCAATTATCTTAACAGTTGTTGCCTGGGTTGCAATGCTTGCATATATTACATTCCGTTATCAATGGGATTATGCAGTTGGATGTCTTGTTGCATTGTTCCATGACGTATTCATGGTATTGGCACTGTTTATGATTGCTAGATTTGAAATTAATACTGAATTAATTTCTGTATTGTTAACAATCATTGGTTATTCTATCAATAACTCTATTATCGTATTCGATAGAATTAGAGAAACAATGGAATCCAAGAAGGGCAACTTAAGCAAGGAACAGTATGCTGAAGTTGTAAACAGTTCATTAGATAAGACAATCAAGATGTCATTCTATGGCTCTATTACAACTCTGTTCCCAGTTATCTTCTTGCTTGCTATGGGAAGTAATGCAATCTTTACATTTAACTTCGCTATGCTTATTGGTTTAGTTGCTGGTACATTCTCATCCTTGTTTATTGCACCAAGTGTATGGATTTATCTCAGAACTCATACAAAGCATAAGGATAAGCCAAAGAAGAAAAAGAAGCAGAATAAAGAAGAGCTTGATGAATATACATTCAAAGGAATCAACGCTTAATGCTATAATAGTAGACAGCACAATGTGCTGTCTATTTTTTTGAGGTTTTATATGAAGATGAAAGCTGTTTTATTTGATTGCGATGGATTGATGTTTGATACTGAAAGAGTCGCACAGGATATGTGGAGAGAAATTGGAAGAAGCTATGGCGTTGAAATTCCGGATGATCTATTTGTGGCAATTACTGGTGTAAAAGATACAAGAGCTTTAACACCATATTTTGAAACTGTTCCACATTTGCAGGATATTTTAGATGCATCTAGAAAAAAGAGATTTGACTTAGAATTCTGGGCATCTTTTTATCCAGACGGTTTGAATAAAAAAGGCTTGGTTGCTTTAAATCAATATTTAAATGAGAATCATATTCCTTGTTGTGTATGTTCATCATCAAAGAAAGAATATGTAGAAACATTACTTCATACTGTCAGTGTTCCTTTACATTTTGACTCCATTGTTGGCGGAGATATGGTAGAACATGGAAAACCGGATCCAGATATTTTCTTGCTTGGTGCATCTATTTTAGGTGTAGAGGCTGAAAACTGTCTAGTTCTGGAAGATTCTAAGATGGGTATTCTTGCGGCAAAACGTGCAGGTATGCATTCCTGCTTTATTCAGGATACAATCAAGCCAGATGATGAAATGAAAGAAAATATTGAATTTGAAAAAGAAGATCTTTCACAGGTAATTGATCTATTGGAGGAACTGCAATGAAATATGAAGAATTAAGAAAACAATATACGGAGTTTTATTATCATTCCTTTGATATTGAAGATTTGCAGGATGCATATCGATTCACATTTCATTTTGAAGCAAAAGGCCTTTCTGAATTTGCGCCTACAATGACAATTCCAAAGCCAAAAGATATTCCTTCTCACTTAAATACAAAATATGTCAAGGAAGCAGCATTTTCTCTAGGTATGGTGGAACTCATTTCCTACTGGAAAATCGCCTGTCCTGAAAATGTTATTGTGGAATGTGGAAAACTGGATGACTATCAGATTGCCTGGTGGAAGAAGCTGTATTTCCATGGTCTTGGTGAATTTTTCTACATTAACAATATTCCATTAGATTCTGATGGATTTATGCATTTATCTTCCTGTGGAGAACAAATCAGTGGTGATTCATATGATGCAGAAGTGAAAGGAAATCTGATTCCTGTTGGTGGAGGAAAAGATAGTTTTGTTACGCTGGATGTACTTGCACCATACAAGAAAGATAATTGTGCATTTATCATTAACCCGGTTATTTCTGCAGTCAACTCTGCACATGCGGCTGGGTACAAAGAAGGAAAAGATCTGATTATCAATCAAAGAACACTGGATCCAAGAATGCTTGCACTCAACAAGCAGGGGTATCTCAATGGTCATACACCGTTCTCTGCCATGGCAGCATTTGCTTCTTATTTAACTGCTTTGATTTATGAAAGAAAGTATATTACTTTATCCAATGAATCAAGTGCAAATGAATCAACGATCAAAGGCAGTACAGTGAATCATCAATATTCAAAAACATTTGAGTTTGAGAAAGATTTCCATGAATACTGTAAACGATATCTGACATTGGACATCCAATATTTTTCTTTGTTAAGACCACTTTCCGAATTACAGATTGCTGGATTGTTTTCTCGATTAACTTCGTATCTTCCAGTATTTAGAAGCTGTAATGTTGGCTCTAAAAAGGGTGAGTGGTGTGGTCATTGTGCAAAGTGTCTGTTTGTCTGCTGCATGCTTTGTGCATATCTGGATGATAAAACGATTGTCAATATCTTCCATACAGATATGTTAAATGATCCATCTATGAAAGAACTGTTTGAACAATTAACAGGAATTCTAGATGACAAGCCATTTGAATGTGTTGGCACAAGAGATGAAGTGAATATTGCTTTATGCATGTCCATTCGTCATCATGAGAACAATCATGAACCATTACCAGAATTACTATCCTGGTATAAAACAAGTACATATTATGAAGCATACAAAGATAAGAGTGTAGATATGCTTGCATTTAATGAAGAGAATAATCTACCTTTAGAATATGCTGAAATCTTGAAAAGAAAGCTGCGTGAATTTTAATGTTAGAAACATGGAAACAAGAATTTGAAGGAAAAAATATATGTATCTGGGGATATGGAATTGAAGGGAAAGCAACGTACCGTTTGATTCGTTCTTTATTTCCAGATATGGAAATTACAATTGCGGATGGTGGAAAAGGATTGGCTACTGCGAAAGAAACAACGGAACATACTATTTGTTTGAGTGACAAAGATTGTGATTTTTCTAAGTTTAATCTAGTGATGAAAGCACCTGGAATTGTTGTGCCTGAAGGACAGTCTTTAGACAATATCAGTGGAGAAGCACAATTGTTTTTAAAGCATTATGCTTCAAAAACAATTGGCGTAACAGGAACAAAAGGAAAATCCACAACAACATCTCTTGTTGCGGAATTACTGCGTGAAAAGTATCCAACTGTACTTGTTGGCAACATTGGTGTTGCATGTTTTGATGCAATTGAAGAAATGGAAAAAGGTGCATATGCAGCTTTTGAAATATCTTGTCACCAGCTAGAGTATTGTCCATATTCTCCTCATATCGGTGTATATTTAAATCTCTTTGAAGAACATTTAGATCACTATGGATCTTTCAAGAAATATGGAGATGCAAAGTTTAATAACATCAAAAATATGCATGCAGGAGATATTGCAATCATGCATACAATGCTGGATCAATATGGCTATATTGAAAAAGCACCTGTAAAACCAGTATTGATTGGAAAAGATATCTATGCAGATGGAAAAGAACTGCATATTCCACAAAAAATACTCACTGTAGATCACTGCTCATTGATTGGTCAGCATAACTATCAGAATTTAGCAGTCGCATGGTATATTGCGGATGTACTCGGAATCAGTGAACAGCAGGTTTTAGATGCCTGTAATAAATTCCATCCTTTACATCATCGTCTAGAAAATATTGGTACAAAGGATGGTATTCGCTATATCAACGATTCTATTTCCACAATTGGTCAGGCATGTATTCAGGCACTGCAGTCGATTGATGATGCAGATGTTGTACTTGTCGGTGGAATGGATCGTGGGATTGAATATAATGAGCTGGAAGCTTACTTTAATGAGAAAAAAGACATCAAAGTCATCTTTATGTATGCAACAGGAAAAAGAATCCATCATGAAATGAAAGAAAAAGGATTCGATAGAGAAGGTCTTTTTGAAGTAGAAAATCTTGAAGAAGCCGTTTCTTTAGCAAAACAGATTTGTCGTCAAGGACACAGCGTTGTATTATCTCCAGCGGCAAGTTCCTATGATCACTTTAAAAATTTTGAAGAAAGAGGCCGTATATTTGAGGAGCTGGCATTGCATGGATCATGAACTCATTACCGTCGATGAAAAAGAAATTGTAGAAAAATGGAATGTAGGTAAATTGAGTGGAAAGCTGATTGCCGCATCCAATATGGATGATGCATTGATCTATGATCTTCTTTCTTCAGATGATCATCTTTCTGTATCTAAAGCAGATTGCGTATTAAAAGCTTGTGCACGACTGATAGAAGCAAAAAATAATCATGAAAAAGTGTTTGTTGGTGGGGACTATGATGCAGATGGCATATGTTCAACAGCAATTATGAAACGCACATTAGATGTATTTGGAATAGAAAATGGATACTATATTCCAGATCGTTTTAAAGAAGGCTATGGCTTAAATGCGAAAACAGTAGAACTTGCATACCAGAAAGGATATTCTGTTATCTTGACCGTAGATAATGGTGTCAAGGCACATGATGCTTTACAGAAAGCTAAACAGCTTGGGATGTTTGTGATTGTAACTGATCATCATGAAATTGAAGAAGAAGTTGAAGCAGATATTGTTGTACATCCTGACTATATGGAAAGTGAATTTTCATATCTTTCTGGCGCTGGGGTTGCATTGGAAATCAGCAGAAATCTGATTGGTACAGGCAGTGAATTTGATGAGCTTGTTGCCTTATGCAGTGTTGCTTTGATTGGAGATGTGATGCCTGAGTGGAAAGAAACACGCAAGCTGATCAAAAAAGGTATTTCTATTATGAAACAAGGCAGAGTAAAGTCTTTACGTTCTTTACTGCCGTATTATTCTTCTGTTGATGAAACTGCAATTGCATTTAATATTGTTCCAAAATTGAATGCGGTAGGAAGAATGAATGATATTTCAAATGTGAATACATTGGTTCCATTTCTCTTATCCAAAGATGATAATGTGATTGCTTCCTACTCTGCACAGTTGAATACTGTCAACGAAAAAAGAAAAGAATTATCAGAAATTGAAAATAGAAGTGCTGAAAAAATGATTGATGATTCTTTGATTCAGATTATTTACAGTCCAACATTTCATGAAGGTATTTGTGGACTGGTTGCGGGAAGACTTGCGAATACGTACCATAAACCATTTCTTGTTCTATCCAAAAGCAATACATTGATCAAAGGCAGCGGCAGAAGTGTTCCAGGATTTAATCTTTTTGATTTTCTTTCTGACTTTGATCAGAAGGTTGCGTTTGGCGGTCATGAGCAGGCAGTTGGAATTTCTATTAAGGAAGAAGACTTGACTGTATTGAAAGAACATCAGCTATAAGCTGCAGCATCAGCAAATCCACTTTACACAAGAAAAGAAAAAAGCCATTCTTCTTTCAGAAGACGATGTGAGTTTTGATACCGTTGTTGATTTATCAAAACTCTCACCATATCCAAGAACGATGATAGAACCATTATTTGCATTGAAAGATGTTTCTGTGATTTCTCAAAAAGAAACACCAAAAACAATTCGCTATGAAATACAGTTAAAAAATAATGTATTAGATGCAATTGTATATAAGCGAAAAGGTATTTCGACACCAGAAAATGTAAATGGATTTATCGGAAAACTACAAATAAATCGTTTCCGTGGAAAAATTTCTTTACAGATGATAGTGGAAGAAATATTACATTGAGATATAATATCTATATTATTTTACAAATTTGGAGGAAAAATATGTCATTAAATCTAGAAAACTATATTGCATCCATTCCAGGATTTCCAAAAGAAGGAATTTTGTTTAGAGATGTTACACCAATTCTATCTAACCCAGAAGCATACAAAGAAACAATTCGTTTATTCTGTGACTATGCTAAAAAAGTTGGCGCAACAAAGATTGCTGGACCAGAAGCAAGAGGATTCTGGTTTGGATGTCCAGTAGCTGCTGAACTTTCTCTTGGATTTGTTCCAGTTAGAAAACCTGGTAAACTTCCTCGCGAAACAGTCAGTGAAAAATATGATCTTGAATATGGTTCCAATGAAGTTTGCATGCATAAGGATGCAATTGAAGCAGGCGATAAAGTATTGATCATTGATGATTTGCTTGCTACAGGCGGTACTGCAGAAGCAAGTGCAAAAATGGTTGAAAAACTTGGTGGGAAAGTAGTTGGATGTGCATTTGTCATTGAATTATATGGCAATGGCATGGATGGCCGTGGTACTTTAAAAGACTACGATGTCTATAGTATTTTAAATCTTAGTGACAATTGATTTTATCATGCTTAATAAGTAAAAATCGAAGAGTGATTCTTCGATTTTTATCAAGAGGGGAGGTTAACATGAAAGAAAAGAACAAAGATATTGGAATTAATGATGTTCTAAAAGAAGTCAGAACATATATTCATAATGAAGAAAACATTCAAATCGTTGAACATGCAGCGAATTATGCCAGTGAAAAACATGCTGGGCAGTTTCGTCGTTCTGGAGAACCATATCTTGTTCATTTAATTAATGTTGCCTATATCCTTGCTACTTTGAAGTGTGGCCCTAAAACAGTAGCAGCTGGCTTTCTGCATGATGTCATTGAAGACTGTGGTATTTCAAGAGATGAACTTTGTGAAGAATTTGATGAAGAAATTGCAGATATCGTAGAAGCAGTTACTAAAATTGGTACATTACGCTTTAAAGGAAAAGATGATCCTGAATATCAGGCAGCCAATCATAGAAAAATCTTTATTGCGATGGCAAAGGACGTACGTGTCATTCTTGTAAAGCTGTGTGACCGACTTCATAACATGAGAACATTACAGTATCAGCCAGAAGCAAGTCAGAAACGTATTGCGGCAGAAACATTAGATGTCTATGCACCTATTGCCCATCGTTTAGGTATCAGTGCAATCAAAAATGAATTAGAAGATCTTTGCTTTTATTATTTGAATCGTGAAGAGTATCATCATATCGCAAGTTTAGTAGAAGCGAAAAAGACAGAAAGAGATGCTGCGGTTTCTCATATGATTTCTGAAATCACTGAAATGTTGAATGAGAACCATCTGCAGTTTAGAATTTTTGGCAGAAGCAAGCATCTATATTCTATTTACAATAAAATGATCAAAAAACATAAGCGTTTTGATCAGATTCTGGATCTTCTTGCGATTCGTATCGTTACACAGTCGGAACTAAACTGTTATGAAATTCTTGGCTACATTCACGCAAAATACAAGCCAATTCCAGGAAGACTCAAAGATTATATTGCAATGCCTAAACCAAACATGTATCAGTCATTGCATACAACAATTATTGGTGATGATGGGAAAATCTTTGAAGTACAGATTCGTACAGAAGAAATGGACAGCATTGCTGAAAACGGTGTTGCGGCACACTGGAGATATAAAGAAGGGTCAAATTATAATCCAAAGATTGAACAGAAGCAGATTGAAGAAAAACTTGGCTGGTTTAAAAACTTTGCATTGTATTCAGAAGAAGAAAGTGCTTCTGAATCTGCAAGTGAATACATGGCAACATTACAGCACGATGTATTTGAAGCAAATGTCTATGTGATGACGCCAATGGGTAGAGTCATTGATCTTCCTAGTGGAGCTACACCAATTGACTTTGCATACCGTGTTCATACAGATGTTGGACATACTTGTGTTGGTGCAGTTGTCAATGGTGTCATGGTTCCTTTAAATACAGAATTACATACAGGGGATGTCATTGAAATCAAGACAAGAAAAGGAACAGAACCAAGTGAAGACTGGCTGCAGTTTGTTAAAACAAATCAGGCAAGAAATAAGATCCGTAATTTCCTGCAGAAAAAAGAAACGGAAAAACGATCTGAACTTGTTGATCTTGGTGAAAAACTGTTAAGAGAAGAGTTAATAAAACGTGGATTTGATGCAAAAGAATACATGGATAAAAAACACCTGGAAGCAATTTATCATGATTTCCAGGTTGGCACTTACGTTGATTTCATGTATGGAATCGCAGTGAAATCCATTAACCCAACAGTCGTTACTGAAAAACTGACACGTCAGAAAGCACGCGTTACAGACTTTGAAGAACAGGCAATTTCTCGTATTACAAATCGTGATATAAGTAAAAAAGCAAATACAAAAACAGGTATTATTGTTCCAGGCATTGAATCCATGAGAATGAGTATTGCACAATGTTGTCTACCTGTATATGGAGATGAAATCAAAGGCTTTATTACCAAAGGAGAAGGTGTTAAAGTGCATCGTGCAATGTGTCCGAATATTCATTCTGCAAATGCAAGATTGATTGATGTCATGTGGGATGCAGGAGATCCAACACGTACATATGACTCTGAAATTGTGATTACTGCACGAGACCGTGCATTTCTTGTAACAGATATACTAACAGTCATTTCTCAATTTAAAGCACCAATTGATAAAATCAATGCTGATGTCAATCATGAGCTGTTGATTTCAACATTAAAGCTGACTGTACGTGTGCATGATGTGGAACATTTAAATACATTGATTGCAAATATTAGAAAAGTGGAATCTGTTGTGGATGTTGATCGAGGCTTCCACTAATTCACTTGTTTATTATAGAAAAGAAGTTTATAATGCTAATGCAATTTCGATGAAAGAGAAATTCTTAAAGATTCATTTTTAGAGACAATGATCAGGTGAAAGCATTGAATGAAATCAATAAGAAAAGACACTCTGGAGAAGATATTCTGAAAGATGAGTAGGAATATTCGTTAACCGCGTTAAGGTAATGAAGTGTGCATCTAATGAGTTAGATGTGAATAAAGGTGGTACCGCGCTATGAGCGTCCTTTTGTGTAAAGGGCGTTTTTTGTTTATATAAAGGAGGTTAATATGAACTATCAGACACCTAGAGGAACATACGACATTTTACCAGAAGAGATGAATGCCTGGCATGATGTTGAAGATGTCATCAAAGAAGTAACAAGAGTATACCGTTATCAGGAAATCCGTACACCATATTTTGAAAGTACAAATGTATTCAAAAGAGAAAACGATTCCTCTGATATGGTAAATAAGGAAATGTATACATTTCAGATGGGAAGTGATTCCTATACATTGAGACCAGAAGGAACAGCTGGTGTCATTCGTGCATTTGATCAGCATAAGCTATATGGATCTATGGAACTTCCTGCTAGATTCTATTATTGTGGAGCAATGTTCAGACATGAACGTCCACAGAAGGGAAGACAGCGTCAATTCACACAGTTTGGTGTAGAAAATATTGGTGCGAAGTCTCCTGAATTAGATGCGGAAACAATTGCACTAGGCTATGACATTGTTAAGAAGATGGGTATTTCTTCTGTTAAGGTATTGATCAACACATTGGGAGATGATGATTCTAGAAGTGCATATAGAGAAGCTTTAAAGAAGCATTTTGAACCGCATTTAGATGAATTGTGCTCTGACTGCCATAGAAGATTTGAACAGAATCCATTAAGAATTCTTGACTGTAAAGTTGACCATGATCTTGACTGTATGAAACAGGCACCATCATTAAGTGAATACCTCAATGATGAAAGTAAAGAATATTTTGCACGTGTACTGAAAGCATTGGATGCACTAGGTATTCCATATGAAATCGATGAAAGACTTGTCAGAGGTCTAGACTACTATACACATACAGTATTTGAAGTTGTATCAACACGTCCAGAATCAGGATCACAGGCAACAATTTTCGCAGGTGGCAGATATGATCACTTTGTTGAATACTATGGTGGACCACAGATGAGTGGTATTGGCTTTGCGATTGGCCTGGAAAGATTGATTTCCTTAGCAAGAGAAGAAGGACATGATTTTGGTCATACAGATGATCTAGATGCCTATGTCATTGGCCTTGGTGATGTGAATGATGCTGTTCTAACATATACACAGATGTTAAGACATGAAGGATACGTTGCAGAAGGAAACCTTGTAAAACGTGGCTTAAAAGCACAGTTTAAATCTGCAGATCGAAAGAAGGCAAAATACATTGTCATCATTGGTGAAGAAGAAGTTGCTAATGGAACATGTAATGTCAAGAAGAGTGGCGAAGAACAAATCACAATCAAGAAAGAAGAATTGATTGAAACGATTGGAAAATGGGAAGGTAACAAGTAATGAAAAGAACACATGAAAATGGAACTTTACGTGCAGCAAATGCTGGCGAAAAAGTAACTTTGATTGGATGGGTAGCAAAAAGAAGAAATCTTGGATCATTAGTATTTATTGATCTAAGAGATCGCAGCGGCATTGTACAGGTAACATTTGATGAAACAATGGCTGAAAAGGTAAAAGATGTTCGTAATGAATATATTTTACAGGTAACAGGTACAGTACAGTTACGTAAGGATGCAAACCCTAAGATGGCAACTGGTGAAATTGAAGTGCATGCAGAAGATGTTGTAATTGTTAACAGCTCTGATGTTCTTCCAATTGATCTATCTGAAAATTCCACAACAAATGAAGACACAAGATTGAAGTATCGTTATCTTGATCTTAGAAGAGCAACAATTCAAAAGAATCTGATCTTAAGACATAAGATCTGTATGGTTGCTAGAAGAGTTCTTGATCAGGAAGGTTTCATTGAAATTGAAACACCAATTCTGGCAAAGAGTACACCAGAAGGTGCAAGAGACTACCTTGTACCATCAAGAATCTACAATGGTCATTTCTGGGCACTTCCTCAATCTCCACAGATCTACAAGCAGCTATGTATGATTGGCGGTATGGAGAAGTATTTCCAGATTGCAAGATGCTTTAGAGATGAAGATTTAAGAGCAGACCGTCAGCCAGAATTTACACAGATTGATATTGAAATGAGTTTTGGTGATGAAGATACAATTTTCGGTATTGTTGAAAATCTAATGAAGAATATCTTCAAAGAAACAAAGAACTATGACTTAGAAGATCATTTTGTACGTCTTCCTTGGGAAGAATGTATGAGGAGATATGGTTCTGATAAACCAGATTTAAGATTTGGAAATGAAATTCAGGATATTACAGATTTGTTCAAGAATACAGAATTTGCTGTATTTAAAAATGTTGTAGAAGATACAAGAGGAATGATTGGTGCATTAAAGTTTGAGAATGCACAGGATAAGTATTCTCGTAAGGGATTAGACAAGCTGCAGGAATTTGTAAAACACGGATTCAAGGCAAAAGCACTTGCATATCTGAAGATGGCAAATGGAGAACTGTCAGGTTCTATTGTGAAGCCATTAAGTGAAGAAGAAAAGAATGCAGTTGTTGAAAGATTAGACATGAAAGATGGTGATCTTGTTCTTATCATTGCAGATAACAATCGTATCGTTGAATCTTCTCTTGGTGCTTTAAGAGTCAAGCTTGCACATGAATTAGATCTCATTCCAACTGGTGAATGCTATAAGTTCTTGTGGGTAACAGACTTTCCAATGTTTGAATATTCTGAAGAAGAAAACAGATGGGTAGCTGCACATCATCCATTTACTGCACCTAAGGAAGAAGATATTGATAAGCTATTCTCTGATCCAGAGCATGTATCTTCTAGAGCATATGACTTAGTATTAAACGGATATGAATTATTATCTGGTTCAATTCGTATTCATGATCAGGATCTTCAGGAGAAGGTATTTGAAGCAATTGGATTATCTATGGAAAAGGCAAAGGAAAGATTTGGCTTCTTCTTAGATGCATTCAAGTTTGGTACTCCTCCACATGGCGGTGTTGGTATTGGTCTAGAAAGATTAACAATGGTACTTGCTGGAACAGACAATATTCGTGATGTTGTAGCATTCCCAACAACAAACTCTTCATTAGATCTCATGTCTGATGCACCTGGGAATGTTGATCCTGAACAGTTGTCTGTATTAGGAATTGAAGTTTCTAAAAAAGATTCTGAATGAATCATATAGGAAATCTCATTCTTATTTGATATAATGCTTAGTGACGTTTAAAAAGGTAGGTATTAATGATGAGTACATTTTGGTCAAGTGTTTTATGGTTTGTAGCTGGTGCAGCTGTTGCAGCAGTGATTACATTCTTTGTTTCTAGAAACTATTTCCAGAAGCAGATTGAAGAAAATCCGCCAATCAACGAAAAGATGATTCGTGCAATGTTCATGCAGATGGGAAGAAAACCAAGTGAAGCACAGGTTCGTCAGGTTATGAAATCCATGGGCGTTAAACCTAAGGAAGCAAAAGACGAAAAGAAAAAGAAGTAAAATAAATACATCCAGATGAAAATCTGGATGTTTTATTTTGGTTATGGAAAAAGAATAATATTTCTAGAAAAAAGAAAGAATACGAAGAAAAGCTTTATTTGAACGAGAAAAATGTAATTTCACTAAAATAATATTTGTGAATATATGTACAAAATTATAAAAATTTTTGTAAAACGTTTTCAAAAGAGAGTATAATTTATATGGCAAAAAAATAGGAGGACATATGAGTACAGAGAACAAAAAGGTTTTCGAAGCCATGGATGGTAATACTGCGACAGCCCATTCCGCATACGCTTTTACGGAAGTTGCCGGTATCTATCCAATTACGCCATCTTCTCCGATGGCAGAACATGTTGACGACTGGGCAACAGCTGGTCGTACAAACATCTTCGGCGATAAGGTAAAAGTCGTCGAAATGCAGGCAGAAGGAGGTGCTGCAGGTGCAATCCACGGTGCATTACAGGCTGGATCACTTTCAACAACATTCACTGCATCACAGGGTCTATTATTAATGATTCCTAATATTTACAAGTTAAAGGGTGAACTTTTACCAGGTGTAATCCATGTAGCAGCTCGTTCTTTAGCTACACACACATTATCTATTTTTGGTGATCATTCTGACGTTTATGCTTGCCGCCAGACAGGTATCGTTATGATGTGCTCCCACTCCGTACAGGATTGTATGGATCTTGCTGGTGTTGCACACTTGGTTGCTATTGATGGCAGTGTACCAGTAATGCATTTCTTTGATGGTTTCCGTACTTCTCATGAATACGATAAGATCGAAGTTATGGATTATGACTTCTTGAAGAGCTTACTTCCACAGGATAAGCTGGAAGCATTCCGTAAGAAGGCTCTTAACCCACATACAAATCCAGTTGTACGTGGTACAAACCAGAATGATGATATCTTCTTCCAGGCTGAAGAAGCACAGAATAAGCATTTTGCTGCTGTTCCAGAAATCGTTGCTAAATACATGAAGGCTGTTTCTGAACATACAGGACGTAACTATGCTCCATTCGTATATGTTGGTGCTCCAGATGCTGAAAGAGTTATCGTAGCTATGGGCTCTGTAACAGATACAATTACAGAAACAGTAAACACTTTAGTAGCTAGAGGCGAAAAAGTTGGTTTGATCAAGTTTTACCTCTACAGACCATTCGCTCAGAACTATCTTGAAGATGTATTACCAGCAACAGTTAAGAAGATTGCTGTTCTTGACCGTGCTAAGGAAGTTGGTACAAGAGAACCATTATTCTTAGATGTATGCTATGCATTAAGAAATCATAAGGATATCACATTCATTGGTGGCCGTTATGGTCTATCTTCTAAGGATACTAACCCATCTGATATCAACGCTGTATATGAAGAACTCAAGAAGGATGCTCCTAAGGAAGAGTTCACAATCGGTATTGAAGATGATGTTACAAATCTATCCCTTGAACCAGTTGATATTCATGTAGATGCTGACTATTCTACATGCTTATTCTATGGTTTAGGTGCTGATGGTACTGTAGGTGCTAACAAGTCCACAGTTAAGATCATTGGTAACAACACAGATCTTTATTCACAGGCATACTTTGCTTATGACTCAAAGAAGGCTGGTGGTGTAACTAGATCTCACTTAAGATTTGGTCCTACTCCAATTCATTCTCCATACTATATCAACAAGGCTGACTTCATTTCTTCATCTCAGGAATCTTATGCATTCAAGTTTGACATGGTTCGTGATTTGAAGGATGGCGGTACATTCTTATTGAACACAACAATGTCTGCTGATGAAGTAGAAGATAAGCTTCCTAACAGAATGTTAAAAGGCTTAGCTGACAAGCATGCAAAGTTCTATATTATCAATGCAAACGCAATTGCTCGTGAAACTCACATGGGTACTCACACAAATACAATTCTTCAGTCTGCATTCTTCAAATTAAATGAACAGATCATGCCATATTCTAAGAGCTTACAGCTCATGGAAGACTCCGCTCGTACAACATATGCTCGTAAGGGTGAAGATGTAGTTAATAACAACATTGCTGCTATTAACAAGGGTGCTTCTGGTTTAGTTGAAGTAACAGTTAAGCCAGAATGGAGCAATCTATCTAGTAAGGGTGCTCTCTATGCTGAAACAGGAGATGCTTACTATGATGGCTATGTTCAGAAGATCAATGCTCTTGAAGGCTATGATATGAAGGTTTCTGAATTCATGGATCCTGAATTACTTGATGGTACTATGAAGGAAGACGTATCATTCAGAGAAGTACGTAACATTGCTGCGTATGTTCCTGAATGGAATGCTGACAAGTGCATCCAGTGTGGTCAGTGTGCATTCGCATGTCCACATGCAACAATCCGTCCATTCTTAATGACTCCAGAAGAATGTGCTGAAGCTAGCAAGATTGCTAACGAAAACGGATTTGAATTAACATATAAGGATCCATCTCCACTATATGGTAAGGCTAAGGAAGAAGGCTTAAAGTTCAGAATCCAGCTTGCTACTGAAAACTGTGTAGGTTGTGGTGTATGTATTACAGTTTGTCCAGTTGGTGATGGAACTAAGGAAAATCCAAAGGCTCTTGTTGCTAAGCCAATTGCAACACAGACAAAGCAGGAACCTGTAGCTGATTACCTCTACAAGAAGACACCTGAAAAGCCACAATATGGCAATGGCAACACAGTTGCTGGTGTATCTCTTGAAAAGCCATACTTTGAAGTATCTGGATGCTGCCCAGGATGTGGTGAAGCTCCTTACTACAGATTAGTATCTCAGTTATTTGGTAAAGATATGATCGTAGCTAACGCTACTGGATGTTCTATGATTTACTGCTCTGCTACTCCATCTAACCCATTCACAACAGATGCTGATGGAAATGGTGTTGCATGGGCTAACTCATTATTCGAAGATAACGCTGAATATGGATTTGGTATGGCTGTAGCACAGGCTACAAAGTCTGCTAGAATCTTACGTATCATCGAAGAAAACATCGATAAGGTTGAACCAGCTTGCAAGGAAGCATTCACTAAGTATCTTGATGCTAAGGAAGACAGAAACGCTCAGCGTGCTGTTAAGGATGAATTAGTTGCTGCTGTTAAGGCTTCTAGTGTTGAAGCAGTTAAGCCATTACTTGAAATGGAAAGAGACCTTGTTGGTAAGTCTGTATGGATCGTCGGTGGTGACGGATGGTCATATGATATCGGTTACGGTGGATTAGACCACGTTATGGCTAACAACCTGAACGTTAACGTTCTTGTTCTTGATACAGAAACATATTCTAATACTGGTGGTCAGGCTTCTAAGTCTACAAACTACTCTGCAATTGCTAAGTTCGCTGCAGGTGGTAAGCCAACAGCTAAGAAGGATCTTGGTCAGATCTTCATGGAATATGGAACAGCTTATGTTGCTTCCGTATCTATGGGTGCAAACCAGATGCAGACAATCAAGGCATTCAAGGAAGCTGAAAGCTACAATGGTCCATCTATCATTATCGCTTACTGCCCATGTGCAGAACACGGTATCAAGGGTGGTCTCATCAGTGCTCCAACTAGACAGAAGGATGCAGTTGCTTGTGGTTATACATCACTTTACAGATTCGACCCAAGACTTGAAAAACCATTACAGATTGACTCTACTAAGACACCTGACTGGTCTAAGTTTGAATCCTTCTTGATGGCAGAAGCTCGTTACTTCAACTTGCCAAGACTCAAGGGACAGGAAGCTGCTCACGAAATGTTTGAAAAGACAAAGAAGGATGCACAGACTCGTCTCAACAAGTTGATTGTTAAGGCTAAGATGCAGGAAGAAGAATAATTCTTAAGATATCCTGAAGAACAGGTACTCACACTAGTGAGTATCTGTTTTTTTATGCCTGTTTGAATTATAATTATTTAGATGAAAATACTTTTATATTTTGAAGGAGAAAGTGTAATTTCTAAATCTGGTATTGGTAGAGCTTTTAAGCATCAACAAAGAGCTTTAGAATCGGCTGGAATTGAATTTACAACGGACCCTTGGTGTCCTGATTATGACATTCTACATATCAATACATACTATATGAATTCTGAAGCAATCGTAAAAAATGCAAGAGAACATGGCAAGAAAGTCATTTATCATGCACATTCTACAGAAGAAGACTTCAGAAACAGTTTTACGTTGTCCAATACGATTTCACCAGCAGTAAAAAAATGGCTGATGCATTTATATACACAGGCAGATGCTTTGATTACGCCAACACCGTATTCCAAAAAGATATTAGAAGGGTATGGTATTCAGCTTCCTATTTTTGCGGTGAGCAATGGGATTGATTTAAAGCGATATCAAAGAAATCCTGATAAGATTGAAGCATTCCGTAAATACTTTTCTTTAAAGCCAAATGATAAGGTTGTGATTGGTGTTGGCTTGTTATTTCAAAGAAAAGGACTGCCAGATTTTGTAGAGGTTGCAAAAAGACTTCCTGACTATAAATTCATCTGGTTTGGTGATACAAGTCGTTTGATCATTCCTAAGGAAATGAGTGATCTTGTAGATAACAATGAAATTCCAAATCTGATTTTCCCAGGATACGTGAAAGGCGGCATTATTGAAGGCGCATATAGTGATGCAGACTGTTTCTTTTTCCCAAGCTATGAAGAAACAGAAGGAATTGTGGTATTAGAAGCTCTAGCTGGTAAATGTCCAACGGTTGTTAGAGACATTGGTGCATTTCATCCATGGCTGCAAGATGGAAAGAATTGTTATATGGGTAGCAATAATGATGAATTTGTTGGAAAAATTCGTGGTGTTGTAGAAAGAGATTTGAAGGATCTAACAAATGCAGGCTATCAGACTGCAGAAGAAAGATCAATTGAATCTGTTGGACAACAGTTAAAAGAAGTTTATGAATTTGTAATGAATCATGAAGATATGATGAAGTAGTTTTATCTAAGTTGCTTAGATAAGTTATCAAAAGGTATAATATTCATATGTGGAAAAAGATCAAAAGCTTGCTTAGTAATACAATATTTAATATTTTTTTGATATTTGCCTTAGCTGGTGGTGTATTGTTTTTTACGTTGAAAGATGATGGTGGAAAAGTATTAGATACATTGAAATCTGTCAATATTACAGGATTGATATTGATTGTTTTATTGATGGTTTTTGAACGTTTTCTTTTGGGGGTTGGTCTAGCAGAAGAATGCAAATTAACGCATCCCCATTACACATATAAACAAGGATTTGTGAACTCCTATGTTGCGGGATTGTTCAATAATATCACACCAGGTGCTTCTGGTGGTCAGGTAGCACAAGGGTATATCTTTCGAAAACAGGGAATTCCCATCAGTAATTCAATTGGTGTATTATGGCTTGATTTTATTGTGTACCAGACGACAATGTGTTCTTTTGTACTATTTCTGATTTTAGTGAAATTTCCATATTTCTATTCCAATTATTCACAATATTTTTTGATTGTTATTGCGGGATTTTTAGTAGGTGCTGCGATTATAGTGTTTTTATGGATATTGGCAATTTCTCCAAGATTCTACCAATGGCTGACGACTTCTGGAATAGAGATTGGATGTAAATTACATATTTTAAAAGATAAGGAAAAAACACTTGCACAATTGAACACGCAATTAGAACAGTTTTCAAAAGAAATTGTTGTATTACGAACGCATAAAAAACTGATTGCATTTTTAGCAGTGGAAGATCTTGTCAGATTATTGATTTATTACAGTGTTCCTTTCCTTTGTGCATGTGTCTTGAAAATTCCAGTTACAATGGACATGTACTTTAATATGGTTGCTTTGTCTTCGTTTGTAGCGATGGTCAATGCTTTTTTACCAATGCCTGGTTCTTCTGGAGGAACGGAAGCAACTTTCATTTTGATGTTTTCAACAATTTTTACAAAGACACAATCTGCATCAATCATGCTTCTATGGAGAATGATTACGTTTTATCAGGTATTGATTATCGGCAGTTTTGTCTTCTTGTATGCTAGAACAAGAAAAGACATTCCGCTTGCAAAAGGTGTGCCAGTGACCTATACAAAACAGGCACTAGAAGAGTATGAGAAAGAAGGTGATGAATAATGCGTATTGCGTTATTTACAGATACATATCCACCACAGATCAATGGCGTTGCCGCTTCTACTTCCATCTTAAGAAATGAGCTTGAAAAGCATGGACATGATGTCGTTGTTGTGACAACATATAAAGGCAGTGGAAAACACAAATGGGATGATGATCATAAAGTATTAAGACTTGCAGGTGTTCAGCTCAAGTTTTTATATGGATATGTTATGACATCTCCTTTTCATGTTTCCGCACTGGAAGAAATTAGAAAGTTGAATCTGGATGTGATTCATGCACAGACAGAATTCGGTGTTGGTTTATTTGCGAGAATCTGTGCAAAGCAGTTGCAGATTCCACTTGTATCTACGTATCATACGACATATGAAGACTATACACATTATGTTAACTTCATTAATTCTCGTAAAGTTGATGAAATTGCAAAAGTTGGTGTTGCGAAACTTTCTCGTCTTTATGGAGATTCTTCTATTGAAGTGATTGCCCCAAGTATGAAGACAAAAGAAATGCTTGAAAGCTATCATGTCAGAAGAGAAATCAAAGTCATTCCAACGGGGCTGGAACTGGATAAGTTTTCCAGTGAAAATGCTGATCCATCTAGCCGTCATGCACTTCGTGAACAGTATGGTTTTACAGATGAAGATAAAATTATCATATATGTTGGTAGACTTGCGGAAGAGAAAGCATTGGATATTGTTGTAAAAGGAATTGCGAATACAATTCAAAAAGGGATCAATATTAAAATGATGATTGTTGGTGACGGGCCAGATTTTGATCGTTTATCTGCAATGATCAAGGAATTTGGTATTGAAGACAGCTGTGTGATGACAGGTGCGAAAAACAGAGAAGATATCCCAGCTTTATATCATTGTGCAGATGCATTTATTTCAGCTTCCTTATCTGAAACACAGGGAATGACATTTATTGAAGCTCTTGCGTCTTCTTTGCCTTTATTTGCACGATATGATGAAGTACTGGATGATTTATTACTTCCAGATAAGACAGGATGGTTTTTTAAGGATGAAAACGATCTTGTAGAATATATTGAACGTTTTATGCATTTAACAAAAGAAGAATATGAACAGATGCAGAAGAACTGTATTGCGTGTGTGCAGCCATATTCTTCTGAAACTTTCTATGAAAGAGTCATGGATGTGTATACAAATACAATCAAGCAGTATCACAACCAATATACAATCGTGGATGTTCAAGTGAAAGAAAGCATTGTACAGCTATATTTAATTTCAGATAAACACGATGAAAGAAGAATCCAGGTATCTTTAGATGATTACTACAACCTGGGAATGCGCAAGAATGGATTACTGACAAAGAAGCAGGTAGATGATTTAGTAGAACGTCAATGTGGTGCACTTGCGTATCAGAGCTGTTTAAGAAAACTTGCCTATAAAGATCGCAGCAGAAAAGAAATTTATGACTGGCTGACACAAAATACAGAATGTGATATCTATATGATCAATCGCATCATTGAAAAGCTGGAAAATAAAGGCTACATCAATGACGCAAGATATTGTGAAGATCAGATATCTTCTTTAAAAGCGGCGTTTAATGGAAATGACAAAATCATTAAAACACTAGTAAAAAAAGGCATTCCATATGAAATGATCGTAGATACATTAAACGCAAGAAAAGACGATGAAGAAGAGAATGCGATTGCATATGCTGAAAAATTATTGAATTCCTGCAAGAATGATTCTGTTAAAAAAAGTAAGAATTACGTATATAATCATTTAGTGATGAAAGGATATTCATCGCAGATTGCTAGAAGTGTATCTGAAAAAATGGATTATACAAGAATTGAAAATAAAGAACTTGATAATCTATCTAAATGCTGTGTGAAAGCAAAAAAGAGATATGAAAAGAAATATCAGGGTACAGAATTGAAAAATCGCGTATTCCGTTATTGCATGGCACAAGGATATGCAATAGAAGATATATATGTAGTCATAGATGAAATGGAGTGGTAAGAATGGTCAAAATCAATGAATTTGAAGAACATATGAAGTTACAGCAGCCATTGCTTGTAAAAGATGTCAAGAATGGTACAACATCAAAAGGTTCCCCATATTTATCTTTAACATTACAAGATAAAACAGGAACAATTGATGGAAAATTCTGGGATGTAAAAGAAAATGAACAGGCACTTATACAAGCTGGAAAGATTTTGAAATTCAGTTTTGAAGTGTTGCTTTATAAAGATAAATTACAGTTACGTATGAATCACGTAGAAGAAATCAGTGAAGATGAATATAATCTAGAAGATTTTGTCATTTCTTCAGATCATTCTGAAGTTGAAAGAAGAAGTTTAACACAGTCATTGATTGATTCCATTCAAAATGATGTCTATAGAAAACTTGTCATTGGCATGTTGTCCTATGTTGGAGACAAGTTCTTTACATTTCCTGCCGCAAGTAAGATCCATCATGGATGGAAGGGTGGATTGTCAGATCATTCCTTATCCATGGCAATACTTGCGGATGAATTATGCAAGCATTATCCTCAATTAGATCGTGATTTGCTTGTATCTGCAGCATTGATTCATGATGTAGGTAAAACAGCAGAACTATCTGGTCCTGTTACAACAGAATATACACTGGAAGGAAAGCTGGAAGGACATATTTCACTTGCCAATGCATGGCTGAGTGAAGTGAGTGAAAAGCTTGGCGTACAGGAGCGTGAAGAAACAGTATTGATGCATCATATGATTCTTTCACATCATGGAAAGATGGAATATGGTTCACCTGTAGCTCCAATGATCATTGAAGCAGAAGCTTTGTATCTGATTGATAACATGGATGCAAGATTAACATCCTTAAAGATGGCATTAGATGCAATCAAACCAGGAACATGGACATCTCGTATGTTTCAGTTTGAAAACCGTCAGTTTTATAAACACAAATAGGAGGGCAGTATGGATATTCGATTAAAGCTTGTTCAAATCACACATGCTTTACTTCAAAAAGCAGGCAGAGGTGGCAGCTTTCCAGGCGAACTAGCACTGAAAATGGATCCAGACTTTATTCAGAAGTTTAAAATGCCAGAAATCGTTGTGCTTGTGACTGGAACAAATGGAAAAACAACAACTTCCAACTTAATTGCGGAATCTTTAAGGAAAGCTGGTCTAAAAGTTATTAACAATCGTAGAGGTGATAATTTAAATGTTGGAATTGCAACATTGCTTGCATCAAATGCAAATTCTAATTATGAAGTTCAGGGAGATGCAGCAGTGATTGAGGTAGATGAATTGACATTGTATCGTCAATTTAAAAACCTGCATCCAACGATTCTTGTTGTGAATAACTTTTTCCGAGATCAGCTGGATCGTGCTGGAGAAATGGAAACAATCATTCGTAAGATCCAGGAAGTCACAAAAGATTTCACAGGAGATATTATTTTAAATGGAGATGATCCAAATACATTGCGTATTCAGGATACTGCTTTAAAGGCACGTATCCATACGTTCAGTGTTGATCGTAATGAAGTCAGTAAGGATAAAACAGATGAAGCGAGTGAAGGTAAATTCTGTCCTAGATGTGGGAAACCATTGAAATATTCTTACTATCAATATTCTCATATTGGCAGATTCATATGTGAGAGTGATGGTTTTGGAACAATCCATCCAGATATTGAAGTGACTGCAATTGACTATAAGAATGAAACATTTACTGTTGAAAACAAGAAGTATCATAATTTTATCAACAGTATCTATGCAATTTATAACTGTGCATGTACGTTAACTGTTATGAAAACGTTGGAGCTTGATTTTAATGCCGCAAATGAAGTATTTCAATCATTTGTCATGAAAGAAGGCAGAAATGAAGTATATCAGTTAAAGAAGCCATCTGTTATCAATCTTGTAAAAAATCCTACTGGTGCAAATGAAGTAATGAAATATATCATTGCGCGCCCTGGAGATAAAAATATCTGTATCTTTCTAAATGATAATGATCAGGATGGACATGACGTTTCCTGGATCTGGGATGCGCATTTTGAGAGGTTAAACGTTCCTGAAGTCAAACGTATCGTCTGTTCTGGATTACGTGCATATGATATGGCTTTGCGTTTAAAATACGAAGGACTAGAAGATCGTATCATTGTGATTGAGAATGCAACAAAGGCAATTGAATGGCTGAATGATGCCAATCTAGAATCATATGTTATCGCAACATATACAGCACTCCATTCTACACGTGCCATTTTAAGAAAGGTGAGTGAAGGAAAATGAATCTAAAAATACTTTGGATGTATCATGATCTGATGGATCTGTATGGAGATAAAGGAAATGCAGAAGTTCTTAGAAGAAGAGCAGAAAAAAGAGGTATTGAAGTACAGTTGGATACATGTACGATTGGTGAAGAAAAGAATATAGATGAATATGATCTGTTCTTCCTTGGTGGAGGGGCAGATAAAGAACAGAATCTCATATTTGCGGATCTCCTTCAAAGAAAACAATCGATTCAGACCGCAATGGATCATAAAACAGCTTTTCTTTTGATATGTGGTGGATATCAGTTATTTGGTCAGTATTATAAAGACCAGGATGGAAATGTGATTGAAGGATTGAAATTCTTTGATTACTATACAGTTGCGGGAAATCGTGATGAAAGATGTATCGGAAATATTGCGGTGGAAACGACAATGGATGGTAAAACATTCAAAGCCGTTGGATTTGAAAATCATGGCGGGCAGACAAAGAATGTATCCACACCATTTGCGAAAGTATTATCTGGACATGGTAATGAAATGCATTCTGGATTTGAAGGATTTATGAATGAGCAGGTACTGGCTACATATATGCATGGTCCTTTACTTCCTAAAAATCCAGATATTGCGGATGCGATTCTAAAGCGTGCTTTAAAGAAACGTTATGGTGAAGTTACTTTAGAACCATTGGATGACACCATTGAATATCAGGCACAGAATGTCATGCTTGAAAGACTGCAGTGTAAATAAGACTCGAAATGAGTCTTTTTTTGATGAAAAAAGAACAGTTTTTCACTGCTCTCGTATGCTTTTCTTTAATGTATTTGGAATATTATATTTGATAAAGTATTGTTCCAGAATTTCCTGGTGTGTCACAACAATATCATAGTCTTCCAGTTCCATAGGATCGACCCATTTCAGTTCAATCGACTGTTTTGATACTTTTGTATCAGGAAATTCATCGATTTGCGAATCATATGCCATATGTACAACACGATAGATATTGCCATCCAGAAAAGAAACAATTCTGCTGGGATCATCAAATAATTGAAGAACATGTACATGACTGCTCTTTAAATGAATTCCTGTTTCTTCAATTGTTCTACGTATCGCACAATCCAGAAAGGATTCCGTATCATGGATATCACCAGAAATTACACCCCAGCGAAAATTATCTTTTCGATGCTCCAGTAAAATCTGTCCTTTGCATGAAACAACAACAGCACTTCCAAAACGTGTTGGCTGATTTGGCTTTGGGGCAAATGGATCATGTCGATAATATAAAGCGGTAGGCATACATCAACCTTTGACCTTTTCTAATACTTTCGCTAAATTCTGCTTTTCACTTTCATTAAATTGAAAACATACTGCATCAGATTCAGAATATCTAGGAATGATATGGAAGTGGAGGTGATGAACTGTCTGTCCAGCAACTTCACCACAATTGTTTAATACATTACATCCAGCAGCACCTGTATTATGAACGATCTGCTTAGATAATTTAGAAATGACTTTTGCACATTTAACAACTGTTTCTTCATCCGCTTCTAGAATGTCCGCAACATGTTTTTTAGGCATGACGAGTGTATGTCCAAATGTAACCTGAGAAACATCTAAAATTGCCAGTACATCGTCATCTTCATACACCTTAGATGATGGAATTTTTCCAGAAATAATATCGCAAAAAATACACATGATAAAATCCTCCAATGAATAAAATAATTATAGCATTACAATAAAAAAAGAGAGAATGAATCTCTCTTTTTGAATGCATTATTCGTTTGTTGATGAATCTTTAGAAGATGATGTACTTGTATCTTTCATATCTTGTACAAGGTAATCAGGATAGTCTTTTTCAAGAGCATCATAGATGACTTTGTCATAAACATGGAAGTTATATTTCTTGAAGAAATATGTTGTTGAATCTGACTTGATCTGAGAAACAGATACAAGAGAAGCAATACATTCATCCTTGAAGTTATCAGGATTATTGTCATCTACCTTAACAACATAGAACTTGCTTCCATCACTTGCTGGAACCTGTGACCATCCATCATCTGGAGTATTTGAATTGATGCAGCTTCTAACAATAGAATCAAGATCAGTATCTTCAATTGTGTAGATCTTGCTTTCACCAGTAGAAGAAGAGTTATGACCACTTGCTGCTTCTGCAGCAGTCTTAGAACCGTCATTTAATTCACTCAATGCAGCCTTGGCATCATCACTTGTTGTGAATTCCAATACCGTAGCTTTACGTGGTGTATATAGTTTAGCAACGTTATCCCAGTTTTGTTCGAGATATGCCTTTGGTAACTGTTCTGCCTGTAAAGATGGAATCAAAAAGTTGTTTAGATATTCATCTTCAGTCATATTGACATTTTCTAGATAAGAAGCAAATGTATCACCATACATGCTCTTATATGATTTCAGTGTCTTTTCAGCACTTTCTTTCATATCATCTGTAACTTCAATTTCAGCAGCACTGATCTGCTTTGTAGCGTTATTTGTAACAACAGATGCACCAGAAGTAGAATTCATCTTGGAATACAGATCACCTTTTGTCACTGTCTTCTTTCCTACAGAGAATAGAGCTGTGGAAGAATCCTTTAATTTTGCATGTGCATCAGAACATCCTGCTAAAACAGAGAAAGATAGAAGGGATGCTAATAATAGATTTCTTGTGTTTTTCATGTTAGTTAGCCTCACTTTCTGCACTTGATTCTGGAGTTGCAGTTGTTTCTGGAGTAGTTGTAGCTTCTGGAGTAGTTGTAGCTTCTGTTGATTTCTTGTCTGTATCATCTGTTACATTGAATGCAGATTTGATTGCCTTTTCAATGTCATCATTTCCTTTGAAATCAATACCTAATTCCTGAGCCTTTTTCCAAATAGCTGTATTTTCCAAAGTTGTATCGTATTGCTGAACAAGGGATAAATATGGATCAGTGTCTGTGTTATTGCTTTCTAGTGTTTTCTGCGTAGAAGCTGTACACATGATTTTGAAGTATCCAAAGGAATCACTTCTTACCCAGTCTGATACTTCACCTTCTTTTAATGCAAGGGAAGTAGATAAGAATGTTGAGTCAATAGAAGTTGTATTTTTATCAATGACACCTAAATTACCGCCTTTGCTTGCTGTAGAAGAGTCTTCAGAATGATCTTGTGCAACTGTAGCGAAATCAGTACCATTCTTTAATTCTTCATCAACAGCAGCCATTCTCTTCTTTTCATCGTCTGTTGTTTCAGCACTTGGATTAGAAGTATCTTCATACTTGATCAGAATGTAAGATACCTGTCTGATGTTGAGGTCATCAAAATTCTTCTTAGCATAATCAGCAGTAATAGAATTGATCTTCTGAGCTTCAATCAAGTATTCTTCTAAATCAGAGAAACCTGTAGAAGCCAAGTCTTTTGCTAAATATGATTCATAGCTGGAACCATAGTTAGACTGGTAATTGGATTTGATTGATTCTGCCTGTTTTTTAGCATTGTCTTTCATTTCACTTGTTGTGTTAACGTCTGCATCAGCAACTGCCTGTTTGAATAAAGCAACAGCACTGCTAGTTCCGTTAGATGAATATAATTCATCATAGAATGCAGAAGCAGTTGTATCATTGCCATTGATTTCATATACAACATCTTCTCCATTTGCTTTCTTGCCTTTGAGCTTTCCTTTGTTTGTATCATAGATGTAATATCCAACTACACCGATAAACAATGTAGCGACAAGGACTACAAACCAGTTCTTTTTCAAGAATTTACCCATAAATCCTCCTATTAAAATAAGCTTATTAATTATATTGCAAGCACTCTTGAAAAGCAATTTTAACAATGTGAAGGTTATATGAACAAGAAAGTGAACACATTACAAGACATCTAATTCCAAAAATGATAAAATAACGAACGGAAACGAATAGAGGAAGTGTATTTATGAAAACTTTGGAAATTAAAAATCTTCATGTAGAAGTTGAAGGAAAAGAAATACTGAAAGGTGTGGATCTGACTGTAAATGAAAATGAAGTCCATGCTTTAATGGGTCCTAATGGAAATGGCAAATCAACACTGCTTGCCGCAATTATGGGGAATCCTAAATATATCGTTACAGAAGGGTCTATTACATATGATGGAAAGAACATTCTTGAAATGCCAGTCAATGAAAGAAGCGTTGCTGGATTGTTTCTTGCAATGCAGTATCCACAGGAAATTCCAGGCGTTACAAACTCTGATTTCTTGCGTGCAGCTATGAATGTAAGAAGAGAACAGCCAATTTCTTTATTCAAGTTCATTAAAGAAATGGAATCTACAATTAAAGATCTGGAAATGAAAGAAGATCTTGCACACCGTTTCTTGAATGAAGGCTTTTCTGGCGGTGAAAAGAAGAGAAACGAAATCGTACAGATGGAAATGTTAAAGCCAACTTTGAGTATGCTGGATGAAATTGACTCTGGACTTGATGTTGATGCATTACGTATTGTTGCAGATGCTTTGAATAAGATGAAGAATGAAACAAATATGAGTATGATCGTTGTATCTCACTATGAAAGATTCTACCAGTTAATCAAGCCACAATTTACACACGTACTGGTTAATGGAAAAATCGTTGTGGAAGGTGGAGAAGAATTAGCTGAAAAGATTGATCAGGAAGGTTATGACTGGATCTATCAGGAATATAACGTTCAGCCTGCTTCAGAAGCACAGAACAATGTAAGAACAGTTTCTACTGGTATTGGTACATGTGCAGTTCGTACTGCTGCAGAAAGTGCAGGAAAGAAATAATGGAACAGATCCATGTAAATATGGATGTACTTCTTCCTGCAGGATACAGTGAATATGTCATTGATACGCAGCGTGATATTGAACTGACATTCTTTGCGAAAGAAGATAGTGATGTATACATCCGCATTATAAATGCTAAAAAAATAAATATTCGTACATTTGCGGAAAGCAATACAAATGTAGCGTATCTGTTCTGGAATGCTGCGAAGAGTGAAATTCATGTAGATGAATCTCATGAAGTATTAGCTAACGCACATGTAACCGTTGCATATGGTGAATGTAATGGTGCTGCAACAATGAGAAATACATTTGTTGCATTAAGACAGGAAGGTGCTTCTGCACTTGTTACAAGTGCTTCTTTAGTTGACTGTAAGAAGAACTATCGTATGCAGGTTGTTAACTATGCACCACATACATATGGTGATATGAAGAATTATTCTGTTGTATTAAAGACAGGGGAATTAATGATTGATGCAATCGGTAAAGTTGTGAAAGGTGCACGTCGTTCACAATCTCATCAGACTTCTCGTGCATTGTCATTTGAAAAAGGTGTACATGCAACAATTCTTCCGGAATTACTCATTGATGAAAATGATGTCAATGCTTCTCATGCAATGAGTATTGGCAGAGTAGACGATGATCAGCTGTATTATCTGATGAGTCGTGGATTATCTGTAAAGCAATGTACTTCATTGATTTCTACAGGATATTTAATGCCTATTACAGATACATTGAATAATGAAGTTCTCAAAGAAAAACTGCAAGAAGAAATGGAAAGGAAGTTGAATGAATTATGTTAGATGTAGACAAAATCAGAAAAGACTTTCCAATGATCGAGAATAATCCAGATCTTGTTTATCTAGATTCTGCCGCAACAAGCCTGAAGCCACAATGTGTGATTGATGCTGTGGTTGATTTTTATGCCAGACATACATCCAACGTTCATCGTGGAGATTATCGTGTTGCTGAAATAAATGACAAACTTTATGACGGAACAAGAAATCTTGTTGCTGAATTGATTCATTGTGATAAAGATGAAGTTGTCTATACACATAATGTATCTCATTCTCTGAACCAGATTGCATTTGGCTTAAAGCCAATGCTGAAGAAAGGTGATACAGTATTGATTACGTATGCAGAACATGCAAGTAATGTATTGCCATGGTTTGCTTTACAAAAAGAAATTGGTATCAATATTGAATACATCGAAACAGATAATGAAGCAAATATTACAATTGATACTTTTAAAAAAGCAATGCACGAAGGTGTCAAAGTTGTTTCTGTTGCAGAAGTAACAAATGTACTAGGTTCGATTCAGCCAGTGAAAGAGATGTGTGAAATTGCACATTCCTATGGCGCATATATGATTGTTGATGGTGCACAGTCTGTTCCACATATGAAAGTTGATGTAAAAGATCTGGATGTTGATTTCTTAGGATTTTCCGCACATAAGATGTGTGGTCCTTCTGGTGTAGGAATTCTCTATGGAAAAAAGAAACTGCTGGATGCGATGGAACCAGTATTCTATGGTGGAGATATGAATGCTAGATTCAATAAAGATGGAGAAATGCTTTTGAAAGATACTCCTGTGAAGTTTGAGGCTGGTACACCAAATATTGAAGGTGTGATTGGTACAGGTGCTGCAATTCAATATCTTCTTTCCATTGGTTTGGATAATATTCATGAATATGAAAAAGAATTGCGTGCATATGCAATTGATAAACTGTCGCAGCTAGACAATATTGAAATCATTAATCCAGATAATCTGTATGGACCAATTGATTTCAATGCAAAAGGTGTATTTGCACAAGATGCAGCTGGATTCCTCGCAAGTAAAAATATTGCGGTTAGATCAGGCAACCATTGTGCTAAGATTCTGCATAACATTATTCATACAGATCAGTCAATTCGTGCTTCTTTATATTTCTACAATACAAAAGAAGAAATTGATCGTTTTGTTGAAGCATGTAAAGAAATTACATTAGAAAATTGTGTTGGAATTTTCTTTTAAGGAGTTATATTGATGAGTAATACAAATGATATGTTAAATGATCCTGAAATTCTAAGAGAGCTGATCATGGATCATTACCAGTATCCACATAATCATAAATTGACAGAAGAAGCTGATTATAAAAGTGTACATATGGCTTCTGACAGCTGTATTGATGATATTACAGTGCAGTCAAAGATCAAAGATGGAAAAATTGAAGATATTCGTTTTGATGGGGTTGCCTGTACGATTTCCACAGCATCTACTTCTATGATGACAGATCTTTTAAAAGGAAAATCTGTTGATGAAGCAGAAGCTATCATTCATCAATATTTTAATATGATTGATGCAAAAGAATATGATCCTGATGTGCTGGAAGAAGCAGTAGCATTAAAGAATGTCTATAGGCAGGCAAATCGTATCAAATGTGCAACGATTGGCTGGAAAGCAATCGATCAGATGATTCATGAAAGTGAGGAAAAAGAATGAGCGAAGAAAAGAACACAGATGTGATTGCCTCACAGGATGATTATAAATATGGATTTCATGATGATAATGTCAAGACGGTTCTTGAAACAGGAAAAGGACTGACAGAAGAAATCGTTCGTCAGATTTCCGCGTGGAAAAATGAACCAGAATGGATGTGTGAGTTCAGAGTTAAAGCATTTCATCAATTTGAAAAGATGGAAATGCCAAATTGGGGACCAGATTTATCTGAAATTGATTTCCAGGATTTTACATATTATAAGAAAGTAAGTAATGAAGCAGAAAGAAGCTGGGAAGATGTACCGGAAGAAGTAAAAAATACATTTGAAAAATTAGGTATTCCAGAAGCAGAAAAAAAATACCTTGCAGGTGTAACAACACAATATGAATCTGAAGCGGTATATCACAATATGCTGGATGAAGTACGTGAAAAGGGTGTTCTATTCCTTGATATTGACTCTGCATTAAAAGAATATCCAGATATCTTTAAAAAGTATTTTGCTACAATCGTACCAGCAAGTGATAATAAGCTTGCAGCATTAAACAGTGCAGTATGGTCTGGCGGATCTTTCATTTATGTACCAAAGGGTGTCAAACTTGAAAAACCACTGCAGTCATATTTTAGAATCAACTCTGAATCTATGGGACAGTTTGAAAGATCTATTATCATTGTTGATGATGGTGCTGAATGTTCTTATGTAGAAGGATGTACTGCACCGCAATATTCAAAAGATTCCATGCATGCGGCTGTTGTAGAAGTATTTGTTGGAAAAGGTGCAAAATGCAGATATTCTTCTGTACAGAACTGGAGTGGCAATATATTGAACCTTGTTACAAAGCGTGCAAAGGTTGAAGAACATGGAACAATGGAATGGATTGATGGAAATATCGGTTCTCGTATTTCCATGAAATATCCAGCTTGTATTCTTGCTGGAGAATATGCACATGGTTTATGTATTTCCATTGCGGTAGGTTCTAAAAATCAATTCCAGGATACAGGTGCAAAGATGATCCATTTAGCACCACATACAACTTCTTCTATTGTTTCAAAATCAGTTTCACGTAATGGCGGTGTAACGAATTTCAGAGACTGGATCCATTTCACACCAAAGGCAGAAAATTCTCGTACAAAGATTGAATGTGATACTTTGATTCTTGATAACAAATCCAGATCTGATACAATTCCACTGAATATCAATGATTGTGATTCTGCAACCATTGAACATGAAGCTAAGGTTTCTAAGATTTCTGAAGATGAATTGTTCTATCTCATGAGTAGAGGTTTATCAGAAGCACAGGCAACAGAAATGATCGTTATGGGCTTCTTAGAACCATTTACACGAGAACTTCCAATGGAATATGCAGTTGAGTTGAATCAGCTGATGAAAATCGATTTTACAAATTCTATCGGTTAAGTTGTTAAGCATTGTAGTTTTTCTACAATGCTTTTATGATGGTTGCATGAAAAAAATGGATGCTAGAAAATATGGACAGAAACAGAGATCTTTAATTCCTTCTTTACAACGAAAGCAAAGATCACATGCGTTATTTCTAAAATTGGTACCATACATGGAGAAGGCAAATGTGATTGGATGCTATGTATCAATGAAAGATGAAGTAGATACATTTGAGATTCTTGCATGGTGTTTTGAAAATCATAAACATGTTTGTGTTCCAAAAGTGACTGGAAATACATTAGTGTTTTACTACATTTCATCATTTTCTGAATTACAGGAAGGTGCATTTCATGTATTAGAGCCATGCAGCCAAAACAAGGCAGATTTAAAAGACATTGATTTCATGATTGTTCCATTATCCAGCTATGATCTTTCTTTTCATCGTTGTGGATATGGAAAGGGGTATTATGATTCTATCTTAAGAGAATGCAGATATAAAGCTGGTATCGCATTTCATGAACAATGTGTAGACGGAATTGAAGTAGAACCATTTGATGTTTCTTTAGATTATGTGATTTCGTGTTAATGATGCGAAAGTTTGATTAATCTTAATAAATTGTGTAGAATAATTTCTAGCGCATAAAAAAGGAGGACAAATATGAAGAAAAGATTTATTACAATGTTGCCTGTAGCTGCTGCTGTTCTCTTTTTAAGTGGTTTAAATGTTGATGCAAGTGGGAACTTCAAATTTTCAAATTCCCAGTCATATACAAATGCAGTATCTGCTGACTTTACGCAGCTTGTAGATACGGATAAACAGACAATGTATCTGACAAGTGAAGCAAATATTCTAAAAGATGGCACAAATGTTTCTTCCACAATTGAAACAGATGGAAAAGGAACACAAGTGCAGCTGTTAAGTGCGGAAGGTGAGCTCTGCAAGATCATTACACCTAGTGGAAAAGTTGGCTATGTAAATGTCAATAAGCTGACGAGCAGTCATGAAGATATCTTTAATCCAGTAGATGAAATCAAATATGCGGATAGTGATATTGAAGTCAAGCAATTACCACAGGAAGAATCTACAACAATCTTCACGAAAACAACGGATGATGAATTACATGTTGTTGGTACAAATGACTATGCATATTATGAGGTTGATTTTGATGGTGTTAAGGGCTATGTATTAAAGGATCAAGTGAAAGATGAAAAGACACCTGTTCCTGTTGTAGCTTCTGTAGATTATTCTGCTTTATTTGCTTCTATGGGTTCTAGTGGATCCTTAACAAAGGCATCTGGTGTGAATTATTATGGTGGAAGAAGAGAAACATATTATTCTTCCAATGTTTTATATCATTATCTGACACCTACATGGACATTGGATTCTGAAGGTTTCTATCGAGATGGTGATAATTACGTTGTTGCCGCAAGTGATATGCCGCAGGGCACAACATTCCCATGTTCTAAGGGAACATGTATTGTTCTGGATACAGGCTGTCCTGCAGGAACAACAGATTATTATGTAGCATGGTAAACGTATGGACTGGTAAAACAGTCCATTTTTAAGGAAATAAGTATGAGTGAAAAAAAGAACGAACAGAATGATGATTTTCTAGATTTTTCTACAATCAAAGAAGAAATGAATGATGGACCTAGTGAAGAAGAATTTACACGCGCTATGGATCAGATGAGCAAGACCGACCGTGATATTTTTGAAGATACAGGGATTATTCATATTGATCGTGACATGCCTGCAGAAACACAGGCAATGCATGTCATTTCCTTACAGAAGCAGAATGAAAAAAGAATAAGAAGAATTGTATCCATCATTGTTTGCTTCATGTTAGCTGGTGTTGTTGTAGCGTTTGGTGGTATCTATCTGAAAAGTCATCAGAAACAGTTGAAAGCAGTCAAAGATACTTCGAATCAACAGCCTGCCAAGGATGCGATTGCTTTAGATGAAACAACATTTCCAGATGCGTTATTTCGTACATATATTCAAAAGAATTTTGATAAAGATGGCAATGGAGAGCTCAGTGGAGAAGAGCTTTCTAGTGTGATTGCGATTATTGCACCAGAAGATTCTTCTTTAACAAGTCTACAAGGTATCGAATATTTTACAGAACTGCAGACACTTACATTCTCCAATACTGGAGTAACTTCTGCAGATCTAACAAACAATACTAAATTAACATTTATTTCCTGTGAAAATACACCGGTTGTAGATCTTATACTGCCAGCGGATTCCCCATTACAATGTCAAGTCAATGAAGATGGTACTGTTACTTCCTGCAAGTAAAGCCATTTTACAAATATTTTACAAAAACTTTCGAGTGAGAAGATAGATAGAGATGAATTTTACACTTAACATGATCTTAACAAAGAGGGAAGGTTATGAACGAAAGTGTAAAAATCTTGTTTGGATTGATAGGTGGACTTGCATTATTCTTATATGGAATGAATAGCATGTCTGATGCTTTACAAAAAGCTGCAGGTGAGAAGATGAAAAAGATTCTTGGTTTTTTAACAAAGAATCCTGTTATGGGTGCACTTGCAGGTGCTTTGGTTACTGCTGTATTACAGTCATCTAGTGCTACAACAGTTATGACAATTGGATTTGTTTCTGCAAATCTGATGACACTGCCACAGGCTATTTCTGTTATTTTTGGTGCCAATATTGGTACAACAATGACAGCACAGCTCATGGCTTTTAAAATCACAGACTATATTTACCCAATTATATTTGCTGGATTTATGATGAATTTCATCTGTAAAAATGAAAAGATGAAAAATATCGGTTTAGCAATATTCTCATTTGGATTGTTGTTTGAAGGCATTGAAATCATGGGTACAGTCATGAAACCATTAGCAACAGCACCGTTCTTCTTGGAAATGATGGATAAAGTAAAAGATATTCCAGTTCTAGGTGTTATCTTAGGTGCAGGTATGACACTTGTTGTACAGTCATCTTCCGCAACCATTGCGGTATTACAGAACTTTGCTTCTCAAGCAGGAGCTGATGGCGTGCATAGTGTTATCGGCTTGACAGGTGCAATTCCTATCTTATTAGGAGATAACATCGGTACAACGATTACAGCTTTATTAGCATCCATCGCTCAAAGCAAGAATGCTAAAAGAACAGCAATCTCACATAGTATCTTCAATATCACAGGCAGTATCGTATTTCTAATGATTATTCCTTTATTCGCTAAGGTAGTAACAATGATTTCTCCACAGGGAAATGAAGTGGATATTATTGCCAGACAGATTGCAAACGCACACACATTGTTCAATGTTGTATGTACACTGGCATGGCTGCCGCTGATTCAGTTGATGGTAAAGATCGTTACAACAATCATTCCAGATGGAAATGAAACTGTAAAATCAACTTCACAGCCACAATATCTGGATGAACATGTGATTGATCAGCCACTTGTCGCAATGTACCTTGTTTCTGAAGAAACTTCTAGATTAGGCAGCAGTACAGTAGAAGTATTACAGAAATTAAAATCTGCATTACATCATGGCAAAGATTCAAAGCAGTTTGCCGCATTCCATGATATGCGAAAACAGGTACATGACTTACAGGAAGAGATTGCAGACTATATCACTAAAATGTTCTCCAATGCATCTATTACAGAACAACAGGCAGAACAGCTTGCGGGTTACTTATATGTATCCAATAACCTGGAAAGAATTTCAGATCGCTGCAGAGATATTGATCATATCTTGAAAGAAACAAGTGCAATGAATAAATCATTTTCTATGATGGCAAGTGAACAGATGGATCATAGTATTGATCGAGTGACAGATCTGTTAAGAAAATCGATGAATGCTATTCAGACTGGTGATAAAGAATGTGCACAGGAAGCCATCCTGATTCGCAATGTACTGAGAAATGAAGAAAGGAAATACCATAAATCACATCTAGAGCGAGTCAAGAGTAAAGAGTGTGATCCATCTTTACATGTCAGTTATTCTACTTTACTTGATAATCTAGAAAGAATCGCGGATGCATGTGCCTGCATTGCAGAAGAAGCAAAGGATCATATCCAGCTTCTACAGCTGAATCCAGAAACATATACAGAAGATGTACAGACACAAACCGCATGAATAAAAGCAGGGAGTTTATTGAACTCCCTGTCATTTATTTTCCAAGCTGTTTTGCACGTGCAATACATTTCTCATTTGCATCATGTACAATTGTTTCTAGATTATCTTTCTTGAACTGTTTGACAGCTTCAATCGTTGTGCCGCCTTCAGAGCATACTTCATCAATGAAGTCGTCTAGTGGTTTATCCGCATATTTCTGTAACAGTTTGCCAGAACCGATGACCGTCTGTACAAGTAAAGATCGTGCAACATCTTCGTCGATGCCTCTTTTTTTCGCATCTTCTAAAATACATTGTACAAAGTAATAAATATAGGCAGGTGTAGAACCATGAACGGCAACGATATCTTCCATCTGTTCTTCTTTGACAGTTTTTGTTACACCCATCGTAGCGAACAGCTGGAATACAAAGTCATAGTCGTCTGCCTTGCAGTTTTCTGATTTACATAATGCAGTTGCACCTTCATTGATCTGTAATGGTGTATTTGGCATAGAACGAATGATTGGAGCATTGTTGAGTCTGGACTGCAAATGCTGAATGGAAACACCTGTGACGATGGATAGTAATGTATGAATATCATAATCTTTGATTTCATCTAATACTTCTTCAACCTGTTGAGGTCTTACCGCAAGTAAAACGATATGAGAATTTTCAACAAGTTCCTTCAATGAAGAAAGATTGTCAAAACCTTCAATACGACAGTCATTTTTCGCATGTTCGCTATGGTCATATACTGCAATCTTATAGCGTTCAATATATTCTTTTCTAACTGCACCACGTGCAATGGCTGTTCCCATGTGTCCGAGTCCAATGATACCAAGTGTATATTTTCTTGTGATTTTCATAAAAGCCTTCCTCACTTATCTAGCATCTATTTTACCTTCTTCTTTCGCTTTATTCTATGCGAATATGACAACTCCATGTAAAATAATAGGTATGTATATTGTTGAAGTGTGGATCGAACATCCCGTTCGTTCGTTAGATCAGACATATTCCTATCTTTCAAATGTTGAAATTCTACAAGGATGCAGAGTTTCTGTTCCTTTTGGCGTGAAGCAGTTAACAGGCTTTAGTGAAAGCTGTACGTATACAGAAGAAACAGAAGAACAAATCAAACAGAGATTTGGATTTTCTCTTAAATTTATTTCAAATATCATTGATGAACAGCCATTGATCAATGAAGAGCTGCATGATCTTGCCTTATGGATGAAAGATCAGACATTATCTACAACGATTTCGTGTTTTCAGGCAATGCTTCCATCCATTGTGAAACCACTTGGAAAAGATAAACATCGCGTAAAAGAAAAATGGGTGAAATTATCGGATGAAGAAGTGAATTTGACACCAAAACAATTGCAGGCATATCTTTATGTTCAACAGAATGGAAAAGTGAAATATTCTACGCTGCGTGAAATGTTTAAAACAATTCCGCATACACTGGTAGAAAAGAATGCATTCATTTTATTTGAAGAAGAAAGAGATGCAAAACCCATTGAAAATGAAGTGATGGCTGCACCATTTGCCTTGCTAGATAGTCAAAACAAGGCTATGCATGAAATTACGGATACAGAGGATGCGGTGTATCTTTTACATGGAGTAACAGGCTCAGGCAAAACTGAAGTTTATCTGCAGCTTGCGATGGAATGCTTAAAGCAAGGCAAACAAGTGTTGATTCTTGTGCCAGAAATTGCATTGACACCACAGATGATTGAACGAGTTTCTTCACGCTTTCACAATGCACTGGCGATTTATCATTCTGGTTTAAATGCACAGGAGAAATATGAACAGTGGAAGCTTGTAAAAAATAATCAGGCACGTATTGTGGTAGGAACAAGAAGTGCTGTATTTTTACCGTTTGATCAATTAGGTCTGATTGTGATGGATGAAGAACATGATGCATCCTATAAACAAGATGTACAGCCTTGTTATCATGCACGTGACATTGTGATACAAAGAGGAAAATACCATCACTGTAAAGTCATTCTAGGTTCTGCAACGCCTTCGCTAGATTCCTATGCAAGAGCATTGCGTCATGTATATCATCTTGTTGAAATCAAAGAAAGAATCAATCATTGTTTTGCGGATATTACATTAGTAGATATGAAACGAGCAATGATGCATGGAGAATCTTTTATTCTTTCTGATACCCTGAAAGAGAAAATGCAGAAGCAGTTAGCATCGCATAAGCAGATTATCCTGCTTTTGAATCGCAGAGGGTTTCATTCTCAATTACGATGCAAATCATGTCAGGAAGTTATTCGCTGTCCACATTGCGATATCGCAATGAGCTATCATAGAGATATTGGGAAAATGAAATGTCATACATGCGGATATGAAATGTATGTACCTAGAATCTGTCCACATTGCGGAAGTGGAGATGGTTTTACAACGTTTGGCTTTGGAACAGAACGACTGGAAGAAGAAGTGCATCAGATGTTTCCAGGTGTTAAAACACTACGTATGGATGCTGATACAACAAGTCGAAAAAATGCACATGCAAAAATATTAAAAGCTTTTGAAAATCAAGAAGCTGAAATACTATTAGGGACACAGATGATTGCGAAAGGTCTGGATTTTCCAAATGTAACGCTTGTTGGAATCATCAACGGAGATGAAGGATTGAATCGTACTGATTTTAGAAGTGCAGAAGCAACATTTGATTTACTGATGCAGGCAAGTGGCAGAAGTGGAAGAAAAGATACAAATGGCGAAGTTGTCATACAGGTATTTGATCCGTCCCATTATGTTGTTCAGTGTACGAAAGAGCAGAACTATGAGAAGTTCTTTATGCATGAGATGCAGTTTCGTAAAGCTGGACAATATCCTCCATATACATATCTCATCGCAATTACAGTATCATCCACCCAACAGAATAAAGTGGATCATACATCACTGTTGCTGATGCAACATTTACAAGGAAATTTTAAAGTCATTGGTATTATTTCTCTATTAAAGAAAAAAGATCTATATCGTCAAAGAATCTTATTAAAAGGGAAAAATCTAGACGAGATGAGAAAACAGGTTAAAAATGTATTAACAGATACAGAAATGGATATCAATACAATACGTATTGATGTCAATCCATTGACATTGGATTAAAGGAGTTTTATGAGTGCGAGAAGTGAAGCATTGAATATTTTATATAGAATAATGCATGATGACGGATATGCATCTTTAATCATGCGTGAAAGTAAAATCAAAAAAGAAGAAATGGCATCTGTAACAAATATTGTATATGGTGTATTAAGAAACTATACGTATCTTGAATATCAATGGAGAAAATACGCAAAAAGAACAAAACTGAAAACAGCACTTGCAATCGATATTGCGGTATTTGAGATGTTTTTTACAAATGAAAAAGAATATGCAATCTTGAATGAAGTACATGATCTTGTGAATACACATGATCAAAGCTTTGTGAATGCAATCCTTAGAAAAGTGCAGGCGAATGGTTTACAGACAACGGAAGTAAAGGAAATTCTTTATTCACATCCAAAATGGATCATCGATATGTGGAATGCACATTATGGTGAAGAAACAACGCTTAAAATTCTTGAAGCAGATCAAAAGATTCCAAAGGTCTATGGAAGAATCAATCCATTAAAGATAACGAAGGAACAGCTCATGAATGATCCATCAATTCATTTTATCAATGAAGAATCATTCACGATGCATCAATCCATTCTTGCAAGTGACTATTTTAAAAATGGACAGGTACTGATTCAAAATCCAGCTTCGATCCTGCCAGTTAAATATCTTGATGTGAAAGAAGACATGCAGGTTTTAGATATTTGTGCTGCACCAGGGGGAAAGACACAGCTCATATCCAGCTATATGCAGAATACAGGAAAAGTCATTGCCTGTGATCTTTATGAACATCGTTGTCAACTGATTGACCAGTTGATGAAAAAGTGTGGAAATACAAATGTAGAAACAAAAGTGAATGATGCAACAAAAGTTTCTTTTGAAGAAGAGAGTTTTGATCGCATCTTATGCGATGTACCTTGCTCAGGGCTGGGAGATCTTTCTCATAAGCCAGAAATCCGCTATCATTTAAAACCAGAAAATATTGATGAAATTATTCATACACAGAAGAAGATTCTAGAAGTTTCTTCTTCGTATCTGAAAAAGGGTGGAATTCTTGTATATTCTACATGTACATTAAATAAAAAAGAGAATTCAGGACAAATTAAAAACTTTTTGAAAGAACATCCAGAATTTACATGTATCGAAGAAAGAACAGTCTTCCCGTTTGAAGAGCATTATGATGGCTTTTATATCGCAAAGCTGACAAAAAAATCAAGAATAATATGATAGAATAGGTGTGTATGCAAACAATATATGATTTAACATTGAAACAAATGCAAGAAATGCTGGAAGCACATGGACAGAAAGCCTATCGTGCAAAACAGATTTTTTCTTGGCTATATCGGAAAAGAGTATCCTCATTTGATGAAATGAGTGATCTTCCGAAATCTTTTATTGAACAGTTAAAACAAGAATACTCTATTGAACCATTAAAGGAAATTCAAAGACAGGTTTCTCATGATGGAACAATTAAGTTTCTAGCAGAATTACAAGATGGTTCTAGTGTAGAACTTGTTTTAATGCACTTTCAGTATGGTGATTCTTTATGCGTAACATCTCAGGTTGGATGTAATATGGGATGTTCATTCTGTGCCTCTGGTCTATTAAAGAAGCAACGTGATTTAACAGCGGGGGAAATCGTTGGAGAAGTCATGTTTGTTCAAAAACAGTTAGACAAAGAAGGTAGAAGGGTTGATAACATCGTTGTGATGGGTACAGGAGAACCTTTTGATAACTATACGAATGTCATGAATTTCTGTTCTATTGTAAATTCAGATCTTGGCTTAGCAATCGGATCTAGACATATCACAATTTCAACTTGTGGAATTGTTCCAAAAATCAGAGAATTTGCACAAGGACATTATCAATACAATCTTGCAATCTCTTTACATGCACCTACAAATGAACTGCGTAGAAAATTAATGCCAATTGCCAAGCCTTATCCATTGGATGAACTGATGCAGGCATTAAGAGAATACAGTGAAGACAATCATAGACGTCTGACATTTGAATATATTCTTCTGCATGGTGTAAATGATTCTGATGAAATGGCAATCACATTAGCAAATCTAGTTCGTGGAATGAATGCATATATCAATTTGATTCCATACAATCAGGTAGATGAAAATGGATATATTGGTGTGGATGATAAAAAAGCATTGCATTTCTATGACATATTGATGAAGCATGGTGTAAAGGCTACACTTCGTCAGAAGCATGGTGATGATATTGATGCTGCATGTGGTCAATTACGTGCAAAACATGAGAGGAATAAACAATCTTCATGAAATATTATGGAATTACAGATAAAGGACTTGTGAGAAAAAATAATCAGGATTCTTATGTCATTGCGACAAATGAAGCTAATGACATTTTTGCGATTGTTGCAGATGGAATCGGCGGTAATTTTGGAGGAGATATTGCTTCTAGAATGACAGTACGTTTCTTTTCAAAAGTATTTTCTGAAACGGAACAATTCACAAGTGAAGAAGAAGCTAGAAAGTGGATCACTTCAGCTATCAACGCATGTAATTTACAAATATTTGAATATGGACAGACACATGAGAATCTAAAAGGCATGGGTACAACATTCTGTGGTGTCATGATTACTTCTTTTGGAAAGATGATTGTAAATATTGGAGATTCTCGTGCATATGCATTATATGATCATTCTAGATTGACACAATTGACAACGGACCATTCCCTTGTAAATGATATGCTGATTCATGGAGAATTGACGCCAGAAGAAGCAAAAACATACCCAAAGAAAAATATACTCACAAATGCACTTGGTGTATGGGAAAGTGTACATGCGGATATTGATCTGCATAAGGAACATATGGATGGAATTTTATTATGTTCTGACGGGCTGCATGGATATGTTGAAGAAGAAAAAATGAAATCCATTTTACTGGATACAGATATGGATCCATCATTGAGTGCTCGTAAACTGATGAAGAGCGCATTGGATGCAGGTGGATATGATAATGTAACAGTCATATTTATTGATTTGGATGGTGAAGCGTAATGACAAATCGTAAGAATGTTATTGCAGATCGTTATGAAGTTGTTTCTCATATCGGACAGGGTGGTATGGCCGATGTTTTTCTTGCGGTCGATACGATTCTGAATCGTCAGGTTGCAATTAAAATCTTAAGGGCTGACTTATCTACAGATGCAGTCAGTATTTTACGTTTTGAAAGAGAAGCACAGGCAGCTGCAGCTTTAGCGCATCCAAATATTGTTGAAATCTATGACGTTGGTGATTATAAGGGACATCACTATATTGTCATGGAATATGTTACGGGAAAGACGCTGAAACAAGTTATTCGATCTCGTGGACCACTCGTAAATGAAGAAGCTGTAGATATTATGAAGCAATTGTGTTCCGCGATTTCTGAAGCACACAGTAGAGGCATCATTCATCGTGATATCAAACCTCAGAATGTTATTGTCAAAGCAGATGGCTCTATCAAGATTCTTGACTTTGGTATTGCGACAGCGAAAGGATCGATGCAATTGACGCAGGCAAATAATGTTATGGGAAGTGTGCATTATCTTGCACCTGAACTTGCTAAAGGAGAAGCTGCTTCTCCACAGTCAGATATCTATGCTTTAGGAATTGTGCTATATGAAATGCTTGCAGGAGATGTTCCTTTCAAGGCGGATCAGGCAGTACAGATTGCTTTAAAGCATATGCGAGAGCCAATGCCGGATGTACGTTTGATCAATGCATCTGTTCCACAAAGCATCGCAAATGTAATTACACGTGCAACCGCAAAAGATCCAAACAATCGTTATGGTTCATGTCGAGAAATGCTGCAGGATATTTCAACTTGTTTAAGACCAGAACGTTTGAATGAAAGAAAACTTGTATTGCATGAAGATATTCAGAAGCAGAAAAAAGAACAGACAAATGTAAAGGCAGAACCAGCTAGAGGAAAACATACAAATTTCTCATCTTCTCATACATATGAGACTTCTTCTCACGAAAAGGGAAAAAACTATACAAAAACTGTTGCGACAATATTTGGAATTGTCGTTGCTGTTGGAATCATTGCAGCACTGATATTCAATTTCCTCCCGCGCAATACAAAAGTTCCTTCTATTCAGGGAATGAGTCTGCAGGATGCTGAAAAAGCATTACATAAAGCAAATTTAAATATTGATGAATCCAACATATCTTATGAATTGACAGAAGATATTGAACAGGGAATTGTCATTTCATCTTCTCCTGAAGAAGGCAGTGAAGTTGGCGGCGATACCTCTATTTCCCTTGTTGTGTCTAGTGGTATTGGCGTTACATGTGATGATTTTGTTGGTCAGAATATTACAGATGTAAAAAAACAATTGAACAGTCAATATCCAAATCTAACTGTAAATGCAGTTTCAGAAGATTCTATGAAAACTGGTGGAACAATTCTTCGCCAGGAAAAGCTGCAGGCAGGAACGTTATTTGATCCTTCTAAACCAAATGAAATTACATTGGTATACGCAACATATCCAACGATTACGATTCCAGATGATATTATCGGTATGGATGTACAAAGTGCACAGCGAGAACTTGAACATATGGGGGCAGTTGTGAGGACAAGTAATCGTGATACAACACAAATGAGTCAGGAAGAATTAGATAGTATTACGCCTGGTGTCGTTATTTCATGTGATCCAGCATATGGCACATCTTATACACAGAAAGAAAATAACTATATTACACTGTATTATTACTAATCATAAGAGGAAGAATGAAAGCAAGAATAGTAAAAATTGTTTCAAAAGAATATACATTAATGGATGAAGAGGGAAATACTTTTGACAGTATTCTGACAGGAAAGATTCGAAAACAGCGTGTACCTGTTACAGGTGATATTGTTGAATGTAAAGAATCCCATGGCAGATATGTCATTGAAAAAATATTGCCTAGAAGAAATGAAATGATTCGTCCAAGTGTTGCCAATGTTGATCAGGTGTTGATTGTGATGTCTGTCAAAGATCCTGATTTTTCAACAGTATTGATAGATCGTCTATCAATGCTGATCATGAAAAGTGGAATTGAACCAATGCTGATCGTTACAAAAACTGATCTTGGAATCAGTGAAGAAACGGAAGAAAGAATTCGTGAATATGAAAGAGGACCAATGAAAGTTATTCGTACTGCCAAAGGTTCTTTGAATCCTGAAGTTTCTTCTTTTCTAGAAGGAAAGATATCTGTACTGACAGGTCAGTCAGGTGCTGGCAAAAGTACTTTATTAAATCAGCTGGATCCTACATTTCATTTAGCAACGCAGGAAATTTCAAAAGCGTTAGGCAGAGGAAAACATACAACACGTCACAATGAACTGCATAAGGTTGCTGGTGGGCTTGTTGCGGATACTCCTGGTTTTTCATCCCTGGATTTTGCACACGTGAATGCAAATGAATTGGGAAATTATGTGCCTGATTTCCTTCCGTATATCGGAAAGTGCAGGTTTAATGACTGCATTCATGAAAATGAACCAATGTGTGCTGTCAAGCAGGCAGTAGAAGATGGTTTGATTCCGAAGGAAAGATATAAAAATTATTTACAAGTATTACAAATGATTCATGAAAGAAGGGAAAAATTCTAATGATTATTGCACCTAGTGTATTGTCACTTGATTACAGTGACACAAAAAAACAACTTGATGAATTGAATGCGTCTGGTGCTGAATGGATGCATTATGATGTGATGGATGGAAATTTTGTACCAAACTTATCCTTTGGACCGGATATTCTTAAAGCATTCTGCAAAGCTTCTCCATTATACAAAGATGTACATTTAATGATCAAAGATCCAATGTACTATGCAGATGTATTTATGGATGCAGGTGCAGATCTAGTCACATTCCACTATGAGGCTGTGGAAGAAAAAGATATTAAAGTACTGGCAGATAAGATTCATGCCCGTAATAAAAAAGCTGGAATTTCCATTAAACCGGATACACCAGTAGAAGTATTGCGACCTTACATAGCTGATTTTGATCTTGTATTGATTATGTCTGTAGAACCAGGTTTTGGTGGTCAGAAATTCAGAGAAAACGCACCAGAGAAGATTCGTGAAACAAAGGCATTGATTGAGGAAATGCATTCTCATGCACTTGTTGAAGTAGATGGCGGTATCAATGATGTTACTGGCAAGCTTTGTAAAGAAGCTGGTGTAGATGTGCTTGTTGCGGGCAGCTATGTCTTCAAAAATGATATCAAGAAAGCAGTGCAGTCTTTATGCGAGTAAAGATTGCTTTAAAGCTGATAGAAGACGTTGTAAAAGAAGATTGTGATTATATTGGAGCAGACAAGGGTGCTTTGACATTGGCAAAACTGCATATTCCTATGAAGCTTGCAATCGGAGATTTTGATTCCATTGAAAAAAAAGATCTTGCATGTATTAAACAATACGCAGATGAAATCATTCAATTGAATCCCATCAAAGATGACTCTGATTCTTTGTGTGCTCTCAATGAAGCAATCAAAAGAGGTTATGATGAAATTGACATGCTGGGAGCATTTGGTGGAAGAATGGACCATTCTTACTACAATCTATGTCTGGCATATCAACATCCAAATGTTTTAACACTGTATGATAAGACAAATAAAGTATATGCATTACAAAAAGGTGTCTATCATATTAAAAAAGATGGGTATGCATTTATTTCCTTCTTTACAAATGCAAATGCAAAAATCAGTTTAGAAGGATTTGAATATACAATTACGCATTATGAAATGAATCAAGATACGATCTTTACTTTATCCAATTCAATATTGCATGATGAAGGAATACTCACAATAGAAGAGGGCTGTCTTCTTGTACTGCAGACAAAAGATGCATAAAAAAAGATTCCATCAGGAATCTTTTTTTATTAAGCATTGACTGCTTTAGCGGACTTGGACTTGAGTGTCTTAAGTGCACGAGCAGAAACTTTGACTGTCATTGGCTTACCATCAACAATCATGTGTACTTTTTGTAAATTTACATTCCACTTACGTCTTGTAGCGCGTAAAGAATGAGAACGTCTGTTACCACTTAATGCTTTTTTACCGGAAACGGCACAAACTCTAGACATATATACCCTCCTTCGTTCACAATTGCTCAAGTAGAATAACATGAAATATGACTTTTTGCAATAACAATATTTTAGATATTTTGGCTTATTTTTCTTTTAATATCTATTTTTCAAATTTGATTTATGTTACAATTTAACATGTTTATGAGATGAAAGGAGTTCTTCATGAGCGATAAACAAATATTTGCAAGCGTTGAAGTAGCAGACCATGAGGTGCGCCTGGTTGTTGGAGAATTTTTTAATGCCCGCTTCAATATTATAAAAGTTGAAAGGATCCCATGCTTTGGAATTACATACGATCAAGTACTTGATCCAGATGAGATCTCAAATGCGTTACGTAAGGCAGCAGGCAGTGCGAAGCGTACAATTGGAGCGGAAATCAAGAAAGTTATCTTAGCAATTCCGTCCTATAAAACAAAAAAATATTCTTTGCGTTCTACAGTAGATGTTTCTGGTATTGATGGTGTCATTACGATCCAGGATGTTAGAAATGCAATCAAGAAGGCAGAGAGTGTCAATATTTCAAAAGATTATGCTTTGATCCAGACAGTATGTGTGAAATATATTGTAAATGGTATTGCAACACGTCGTATTCCAATCGGTGAAAAGTGTTCTCAATTATCTATTGATGTTGATTTATTGTGTGCTGATCGAAAACTTGCATATGATCTTGTGGGATGTGTTGAAAATGCTGGTTTACAGGTATTAGATATTTTCCCTGAAGTATATGCAGTTGGAAAAGAAGCAGCTCTATTTGAAAGAGCAGTTGAAAAACAAATTGTTGTTTTAAAGATTGAAAGACAGTCTACGGTTCTTGGATTATTTAGAAAGGGTAGATTAACAACAGCGGGTGTATTGCCTGCAGGTCTTGGAAATCTTGTCAGTGACTGTGTAGATCAATATGGCGTTGCAACATCAGATGCAGTTGAACTATTGAAATACAGTATTCGTTTCAATCAGAAAGTATATACAGATAATCCTGTACATATCTGGTCAAAAGACGGTGAAACGAAGACAATTTCCGAAAAACAATTTGTCGAAAGCATTCAAAAAAATGTAGCACAATGGGTTAAAGATCTCATAAAAACTTGCGAGCCTATCTTGCAAGCCGGACCTACTACTGTTATTATTACAGGTGAAGGTGGAGAAACAGAAGGTCTTTCTGATCTCCTTTCTGAGAGCTTAGGATGTAGTGTAAAGTGTTATATCCCTGAAACACTGGGTGGAAGAAATGCTGGTTTAACAGCACCTCTTGGCCTTTTATATGCATATCAGGACAAGCTTCCTATTACGGGATATATCGATGATAGCTTAGATATGGACGCATTTAAAAAGTCCGTCAGCTATCGTGAAAAGAAAAAAGAAATTGATTCTAAGGAAGATACATTAACAAGTAAATTAAAAGGATTATTCTTCGAGAATAAGGCAAAGTAAGGGAGAGAAGAACATGGCAGATTTAGAATATAATCAAATTGCAAAAATTAAAGTATTTGGAATTGGTGGTGCAGGAAGCAATGCAGTAAATAGAATGGTAGCTGATGGTGTTCAGGGTGTTGAATTCTATGTAGCTAACACTGACTTGCAGGCTTTGGATGTATCTCCAGTTGCTAATAAAATTCAGTTAGGTAAAGAAGGTTTGGGTGCTGGCGGCAATCCAGATAATGGACGTAAGGCAGCAGTTGAATCTGAAGATGATATCCGTAAGGCAATGGAAGGCGCAGATATGGTTTTCATTACAGCTGGTATGGGAGGCGGTACTGGTACTGGTGCAGCTCCTATGTTTGCTAAGGTTGCCAAGGAACTTGGATGCTTAACTGTTGGTATCGTAACAAAGCCTTTCTCATTCGAAGGTAAGAAGAGAATGGTGCAGGCTGAACAGGGTCTTGAACAGTTAAAAGAATATGTTGACTCATTAATTATTATTTCCAATAACAAGGTTCTTGAAGTTATCGGTCATATTCCATTTGAAGATGCATTCAAGGAAGCTGATAATATCTTACGTCAGGGCGTACAGACAATTACAGACTTGATTGCTGTTCCAGCAATGATCAACCTCGACTTCGCAGATATTAAATCTGTTATGGAAGGTCAGGGTTCTGCATTATTCGGAATTGGTATGGCTGAAGGTGATAACAAGGCTTCTGAAGCTGCTGAAAGAGCAATTCAGTCTCCATTGCTTGAAGCACAGATCAAGGGTGCTAAGAGTGCAATCATCAACGTTACAGGTGGTGCAACAATGAGTGCCTATGATGCCAGTGAAGCTGTAGAATTCATTAGAAATGCTGCAGGTAATGATATTGATATTATCTTCGGTGTAGCTATCAATGATAAGATTGGTGATTCCTGCATCGTATCTGTTATCGCTACTGGTTTTGATTTACCAAAGCCTGAATCTATTCCTAGTGATGGACCAGCAGCAGAAAAGAGTCCTGTAATTAACAGCGCTCCTGTATCTGGCGTTGTTGCTTCCAGTGATGGCGATGATATTTCCTTTGGTGGAGAATCAAGCGACGATGATGATAATATCATTCCAAGCTTTTTCACAAGAAACTAATATTACAGGCTGTTGAATCAACAGCCTTTTTCAATTTGAGGTTAGTATGAAACATGAAGATATTGCGGTAATTAAAAGAAATAATGGATACAATTGTGCACAGGCTGTTTTATGTGCATATGCAGAAGAATTGGGAATGGATGAAAAGCAACTGTTTGCTTTATCAGAAGGCTTTGGTTCAGGTCTAGGCTGTACGCTTGGTACCTGTGGTGCATTAAATGCTGCATGCATGATCCAGTCAGTTATGTCATCAACATGTCATTTAGATCATCCTGATTCTAAGGCATCGACATATCCAAAAATACGAAATTTATTAAAAACATTTGAAAAGAATGTTGGTGCATTACGCTGTAGAGATATTAAAGGTATTGAAACAGGAAATGTTCTTTGTGAATGTGAAGACTGTGTTCGTATCGCATGTAGACTTGTAGATGAAATGGTGTTTGACAAAAAAGGAGAATAAGTATGGCGTTAATTACTTTAGATTTTGAATCAGAATATATGGGAAGCAATCAGAATGTAAATATCATTGTTCCGGATAAACCAAGAGATATTTCATGTAAGGACTTTTATGAAAACAAGGCTAAGTATCGTGTTCTATGGCTTTTACATGGAACTTTTGGCGGATACTCTGACTGGATCCGTAAAAGCAATATTGAGACATATGCATGTGAAAAGAATTTTATTGTAGTGATGCCTGGTATTGCAAATGCGGATTATGAAGACTGGCCAACATTTACTTTAGGATTAAATGCTGAAAAGTATATTGTTGATGAACTGATGCCACTTGTATACAACTGGCTGCCTGCTTCTAATAAAAGAGAAGATAACTTTATTGCAGGTTTATCTATGGGTGGCAAAGGTACATTGCATTTTGCATTAAAATACCCACAATTATTTGCGAAAGCTGCTATTCTTTCCTATCTGCCATCAGATATGGAAAATGACAAACAGGAATTAGAAAAGCTGTATGCTTTATCAATAGATGAAGTTATATCAAATAATGATGTAATGCATTCTAAGCAGAGATTGTATAACTGTATGCATAATGTTGGTTCTGTAGATGCATATCTTGATTCTTATTACAATCTAAGAAGAAAAATGAAGGAAGCTGATGTATCAAAACTTCCTGAGATGTTATTTACATGTGGAACAGACGATTCTATCTTCAAGAATGAAATTGAACCATTCAAGGCATTCTTGAAAGAAATTGGAATGGAAGCAAAGTGGTCCTTAGGAAAAGGAGATCATGAGTGGAGAGTCTGGGAAAGAGATATCCAGATTGCATTTTCATTCTTTGTAGATGATCAGCAAGTTCATGGAAATGCATTTTAGCTGATATTTACTCAAAGCATGTTAGATGCTATAATTCTTGACATATTTAAAGAGAGGTAATTATTTTGGAAGATTCTTCGATACCGCTTAATATACATACAAGAAATGAGGTCATTGCCTTATGAGTACCTATATTATTGCGATTGTAATTTTGACTTTATTTTCTGGTCTGTTTTCTGCGACGGAGACAGCATATTCTAGTTCATCAAAAATTCGTTTAAAAAACATGGCAAATGATGGCAATACGAAAGCCAGCAGTGTTCTTGTTATATTAGATGATTTTGATAAATTTTTAACTTCTGTATTGATTGGTAATAACATTGTCAATATTGCTTCAGCGACAATCAGTACGCTGTTGTTTTCATTGATTCTAAAAGGTGGCAAAGGTCCTACAGTTTCAACAATTGTGATTACAGTCATTACACTGCTGTTTGGTGAAATCGCTCCAAAATCCTTAGCTAAGCAGGCACCTGAAAAGTTTGCATGTGCTACGGTAGGTGTAGTGAATTTCTTTGAATTTGTTTTCACACCACTCACAATTGTCTTGAAAGGCTGGACATGGCTTGTAAATCATTTTGCTCATATTGAACAGGATGAAGGAGATATTTCTGATGAATTGATTACAATGGTTGATGAAGCAGAAAAAGACGGAAACCTGGAAGAACATGAAAGTGATTTGATTTCTGCAGCGATTGAATTTAATGATTTAGATGTGAAAGACGTATTAACACCACGTGTTGATATCGTTGCGGTAAATATTGCATCCTCTCATGAACAGATTGAAAAGGCATTCCGCTTTAATTCCTTTTCTAGATTGCCTGTTTATGAAAACACGGTTGATAATATTGTTGGTGTCATTCATGAAAAAGATTTCTATGAGCTCATGTATCACAACAACAAGGGACCAATTCGTAGAATCATTAAGCCAGTGATCTATACATCTCCAAATACACAGATTTCTACATGTATGAAACAATTACAGGCTGCAAAATTACACATGGCAGTTGTACTAGATGAATATGGTGGAACAGAAGGTATTATTACACTGGAAGATATCATTGAAGAACTTGTTGGTGAAATCTGGGATGAACACGATGTAGTAGAAGATTTTTATACAAAGGTAGATGACTATACTTGGATGGTAAAAGGCGATGCCGAAATTGATGATCTGATTGATCGATTTGGTGTAGAAGAAGAGGATGAAGAATTTGACTTTATTACTGTTTCTGGCTGGGCAATCGCTGAATTACATCACATTCCAAAAGTGAATGAAGAATTCGATTATAAAAACCTTCATGTTACAATTACAAAAGCAGATCAAAGAAAAGTACTTGAAGTGAAGGTAGAAATTCAAAAAGAAGAGGAGGATAAGGAAAACGATTGATCTCGTTTTCCTTTTTGAACTATGCAGCAATATTTTGTAGATACACCATTACATGTAGGTGAAGATTATATTTTCACAAAAGAACAGGCACATCATGCAAAAACTGTTGTTCGTCTTGATCACGAAAAAGTTAGACTTGTCTATCAAGGACAGGCATATTTTGCGGAAGCATATACAAAAGACAAAGAATTTATTGCACATGTTTATGAAAAAGACGATAGCATTCATGAATCTCTTTGTGATGTTACTTTAGCTGTTGCCTTGATTCGCAGGGAAAAATTTGAGCTTGTTTTACAGAAAGCAACAGAATTAGGTGTAAAAAGAATTGTTCCATTTGAAAGCAGCAGATGTGTTGTGCGTTCTAAAAAAGAAAAGGCTGACAAGTTGAAAACAAGATGGAATGCAATTGTACAGGAAGCAAGTGAACAATGTAAAAGAAACTGCATTCCTGAAGTGACTGATATTGTTCCTTTTAAGCAGCTGAATCAGTATCTCTCACAGGCAAACTATGCCTGTTATGAAAATTCTTATGGAAAAGCAAATTTTTTAAGTGAATGTGCAAAAGATAAGCAATCCATTACGGTAGTCATTGGATGTGAAGGCGGTTTTTCTAATCAGGAAGTGGAAGAAATGGAATCCATGGGATTTACTTCCATTACACTAGGCTCACGTATCTTGCGTGCAGAAACAGCCGCAATGTATGCATGCAGTATTTTAAGTGAAATGTATGAGGATAGAAAATGAAATATGCAATCGTTAATTTAGGGTGCAAAGTCAATGCATTTGAAGCAGAAGCAGTCAGTGAAATGCTTTCAAACAATGGGCACACAAGAGTTTCCTTCGATGAACAGCCAGATGCTACAATTGTATTTACGTGTGCAGTAACAAATACTGCTGCTGCCAAATCCAGAAAGATTCTGCATCAGGCAAAACGTATCAAAGAAGACGAAATCACTGCGTTAGTTGGATGCTATGTTCAGGTAAATGATGGATTGCTGGAAGAAGCAGATATTCTAGTGGGAAGTGCGAATAAAAAGAAGCTGCCACAATACATTGAACAGTATTTAAAGGATCATAAAAAAATCAGAGATATTGCTTCTTTAGAAAATGTTCCGTTTGATTCTTTTACATCTTCTGTACATGATTCAAAGGCAAGATGTGATTTAAAGATTCAGGATGGATGTAATCAATTCTGTTCCTATTGCATCATTCCATATGCAAGAGGAAGAGAAAGAAGCATGGAACCTGATCTTGTTATAGCGGAAGCAAAAAGATTAAGTAAAAAATATAAAGAAATTGTTTTAACAGGCATTCATACAGGACGATATGGAAAAGAATACAATATTACATTAACAGATATCATTCGACGTATTCTGATAGAAACAGAAAATGTGCGTATTCGTATTTCATCAATTGAAATAACGGAAGTCAGTGATGATTTAATTCAATTGATGAAAGAGAATGACAGGATGACAAAATTTTTACATATTCCTTTACAGTCTGGATGTGATTCTGTATTAAAACGTATGCATCGACCATACGATACAGAAGAATATTATGCTAAAATAGAGAAGATTCGTAAGGAAATTCCAGGTGTATCGATTTCAACAGATTTGATTACCGGCTTTCCACAGGAATCAGAACAAGAATTTTTAGAGACGTATGAATTTTTGAAAAAATGTCACTTTTCATTTTTGCATGTATTTCCGTATTCGTTGCGTGAAGGAACAGCAGCCGCAAAAATGAATGGTCAGATTGATCCACAAGTGAAAAAGCTTCGTACAAAGAAATGTATTGCATTAAGTGAACAGCTGTATGATACATATCAGCTTTCAAAAGTAAATGAAAGAGCGGAAATCATTGCGGAATGGGTCAAAGATGGTTATACGACGGGACATACTTCGGAATATATTCCTGTAAAAATAGAAGAAGAATTAGTACATGGTGAGAAATATACTGTTGTACTGGAACGGTATGAAGATCATCAAATGTATGCTAGAAAGGTCAGTGATTGATTTGAAGTTAACGGAATTGTTTGAAAACGTACCAGATATTGAAATTAAAAGCCTGATGGCAGACAGCAGAAAGAAAAGACCGGATGCAATCTTTTTCTGCGTCAAGGGAATGATGTTTGATGGACATAAGTTCATTGATCAGGCAATTGATAATGGTGCAAAAGTTATTATCTATTCAGATCCAATCTCTCATATGAGAGATGATATTACATATATCCGTGTTAAAGATGTCGTACAGGCATTTAATAAAGTTGCAGATGCCTTCTATGGTTATCCTAGTCATAAGCTGCTGATGTTCGGTGTAACAGGTACAAATGGAAAGTCATCCATTTCCTGCATGATCCGAGATATCTTGAATGAATTTCAGCCAACAGGATATATTGGAACGATTTCCATTGAATATGGAAATGTAAAGCTTCCACCTTTATTAACAACACCTAATATTGATGATCTACATGGTATTTTAAGAGATATGATAGATGCTGGAATGAAGGCATGTTCTCTTGAAGCTAGTTCCATTGGTATTGAACAGGGTAGAGTTGATTCTATTGATTTTGATGTAGCGATGTTTACAAATCTTACACATGATCATCTTGATTATCATGGTACAATGGCAAACTACTTCAATGCCAAGAAAAAACTGTTTGATCATTTAAAAGAAGATGCGATCGCTGTTACAAATGTAGATGATCCATATGGTTTGAAAATTGTAGAAGATTGTCCATGTAAAGTTGTAACGTACGGGATTGATCATGATGCTGATTATCGTGCAACTAATATTCAATTGTTAAAAGATCGTACAAAGTTTACTTTAAAAGTTTCAAATATGGAATATGAAGTGGAAACAAACCTTGTTGCGAAATTTAATGTCTATAACTTATTAGCTGTGATTGCTTCATTGAATATGAAGGGTTTACCAATCAGTGATATGCTTCCACATTTAAGGAAACTATCTCAAATTGAAGGCAGAATGCAGAGAATTTCTGATGGACAGCCATTTAACATTCTGATTGACTTTGCACATACGCCAGATGGCATTGAAAAAGTATGTCAATACGCTGCGGCAATTACACCAAAGGGTAAGAGAATTATCGCAATTACTGGATCTGCTGGTAAAAGAGATGTGATCAAACGCCCAATCTTTGGGAAAATCCTTGATAAGTATTGCGATATGATCATTCTTACAGAAGATGATCCACGTGATGAGGATCCACATCAGATTGCTGAAGAAATTGCATCTGGTATTGAAAAAACAAACTATGTCATGATTCTGGACCGTTTTACTGCGATTCGTGAAGCAATTGAACTGGCAGATGTAAATGATACGATCATTATCTTAGGAAAGGGAGATGAAAAATTCATCTACCGTGAATTTGGAAGAGTTCCATATGAAGGTGATGACACAATAGCTCATGAAGTCTTGAAAAGATATTACTTTGCAAAGGAGGAAAAATAAATGAAGAAAAGTAAATATATTGATCATACATTATTAAAACCTGAATCTACAAAAGCACAGGTTCAGAAAATTGTAGATGAAGCAAAAGCATATGACTTCGCTACAGTTATGGTAAATCCATGCTGGATTCCATTTGTAAAACCACAATTAGAAGGTACAGATGTCAAGGCTGCCTGCGTCATTGGATTTCCTTTAGGCGCAAATACAACAGCTGTAAAGGTATTTGAAACAAAAGATGCATTAAATAATGGTGCAGATGAAATTGACATGGTACTCAATATTGGAGAGCTCAAAGATGGCAATGATGAATATGTAACAAATGAAATCAAAGCTGTCAAAGAAGCTTGTGGTGAACATTGCCTGAAAGTCATCATTGAAACATGCTTGCTTACAGATGAAGAAAAGGTAAGAGCATGTAAAGATGTTGTAGCTGCAGGTGCAGACTTTGTTAAGACATCTACTGGCTTCTCTACAGGTGGAGCAACATTAGCAGACGTGAAGCTGATGAAGGAAGCTGTAGAAGGAACTCATGTGAAAGTGAAAGCAAGTGGCGGTGTTAGAACAAGAGAAGACTTTGATGCAATGATTAAAGCAGGTGCTGAAAGAATTGGTACTTCTGCAGGTACAAAATTAATGTAAACAACATAGACATACATCACTGTATGTCTTTTGTATGTGTGAAATTGAACGAGAGGTAAAGGATTGATTGATCCAAGTGTATTATGAAAAAGATTGATATGACCCATGGATCACTATGGGATAAGATTTTAATGATTGCTTTGCCATTAGCAGCATCAGGCATTCTTCAACAGTTGTTTAATGCGGCTGATGTTGCGGTAGTTGGACAGTTTGTTGGAAAAGAAGCAATGGCAGCTGTTGGAGCGAATGCTCCAGTAGTTAATATTCTGATTACGATGTTTACGGGTATCTCATTAGGTGCCAATGTTGTAATCTCACGCTATACAGGCAGAAAAGATAAAGAAAATGCAGAGAATGCAGCACATACAGCAATTCTTGTCGCAGTTATTTCTGGTTTCTTTATTTTAGTGCTTGGACAATGTATCGCAAGAATAACACTAGAGATGATGTCTGTTCCAGATGATTGCTTAGATATGGCAGTATTGTATTTGCGTGTGTATCTTTGTGGCATGCCTGTTATATTTCTATATAACTTTGAAGCAGCAATCTTTCAATCACAAGGGGATACAAAAACACCTTTGATGTGTCTGATTATTTCAGGTATTGTCAATGTCATTTTAAATTTATTCTTTGTTATTGTGATTGGTATGACAGTCAATGGTGTAGCTTTAGCAACTGTGATTTCCAATGGTATTTCATCTATGCTGCTGTTTGCCTTCCTTTTGAAAGGAAAAACACCTTTAACAATTGAAAAGCAGCGCTTTCGTATTCATGCTGATCTATTAAAGGAAATGCTTCAAATCGGTTTACCAGCTGGCTTGCAGGGAATGGTGTTTTCAATTTCTAATATTCTAATACAGTCTGCGGTTAACTCCCTTGGAACAGATGTTGTTGCGGGAAGCTCAGCAGCAGGAAATCTTGAAATTATTGGATACTTTGTAGTCAATAGCTTCTCACAGGCATGTACGACGATTATCGGACAGAACTTTGGGGCAAATCAGCCAGAAAGATGTCATAAAACACTAATGATCAGCTTGATAGAAAGCTGGATCGTTGGTGGAACTGTGTCCTTTTTAATTATGGCTATGTCACATTATATGGTTGATTTTTAATAGAAAATATTGTATAATAATAGTAGATAAATAGCACTTATAAAAGGAG
>QQXM01000198.1 GCA_014610835.1 Erysipelotrichaceae bacterium 7770_A6 | reverse complement strand
CAGTCTTGTTGTGTGCAGTAAAGGCATTGCGAACGCGAAACAATGCAGCATTATGAAGACACTTTGCCTTGTGAGCAAAGCCATCCAGATATGCATACAGCTCATGATTTTCGTTTACATAAATCCTGTCAGTTCTATACATGAATGAGACCTTTTTACTCATATATATTATATCATAAATAAAGTGCAAAATATGGACAGTTACATGGATGGCTAAAGCACTATGCAAGTCAGCTGTTTCTCAATACATGAGAATATCGTGGGCTACTGTTGGCAGATGTATCACAAGAACACGTAATTATCTGGAACCCGATATCTCAAAAAGATTGAATGGTTTAAAAAGAATCGGTATTGATGAAACAAGTTATTCTAAAGGGCATAAATACATTACTACCGTTGTAAATCATGATACAAATACAGTTGTATGGGTTGCTCCGAATCATGGTAAATCAGTATTGGATGGATTTTTTGAACAGTTGACAAAAGAAGAAAGAGAAAGTATTGAAGTTGTATCAGGTGATGGTGCAAGATGGATTACCGAATGTGTACAACAATATTGTCCGCAGGCAAAGCGGTGCACGGATCCTTTTCATATAGTGGAATGGGCAAATGAAGCTCT
>QQXM01000197.1 GCA_014610835.1 Erysipelotrichaceae bacterium 7770_A6 | reverse complement strand
ATTTTCCTTCAAGACCTCATGAACATCATGTTATTTTGGAATATGTCAAAACCTCATCCAATTTTGGATAATCTTTTTTTCTAGCAATTATATAACATCGCTGATATGTTCTCTGGAAATTCTTGCTTGGTCACCAGATTATCTTGTTAAATCTATTTGTACTTTAGGTTTATTAGAATCTTTGCCCTATGAAAAAACAAATTGGGCTAACACACCAATAAATTCAATGGTTTCTATTTTACTGCCATGGTATCCGCAAACTTTAGGAGATTTAGAAAAAAGAAAAAATGCTTTGAGATGTTTGAAAAATGATAACTTAGAAGTTTGTTGGAAAGTTCTCATACGTCTTTTACCTGGTTATACATCCAATACTTCTGGCAATCCAAAACCTAAATATATGAATTTGAATATCCCAACTGAAATATCTGTTACAATTTCAGAAGTTTATGAATGTTATGATTTTTTAATGGATTTTGCAGTTGAACTTGTTGGAAATCAAAGAGAAAAACAAATTTACCTTGTTACACAAATTAAATATATGCATCAATCAACTTTGACGAAATTTTTGGATCATGTTGAAAATAATATAGTGAAATATGATGAAAATGAATCATTTTCTATTTGGCTTAAATTTAGAGAAGAATTAATTGATAGTAAACTGAAAGAAAAGTTAAAATCTTACAATCAACTAGATAGAATTCAAGCTCTTATTGATCAATTGGAACCAAAAGATATCAGGTTAAAGTATAAAGAATTATTTTTAGGACATAAGTCTATTTTTGTAGAAAATGACAAATTGACCCAAAGGGATATTATTGAAAATAAAAAAATAAATGCAATTCGAGAAATTTATGATTTATATGGTATTGAAGAAGTAGAAAAATTTGGACACTCTATAAATAACATTTCTGATGTTGGAAATAAACTAGGAAAATCACTTTCAAAAGATGAATTAACTAAAGCTTTAAGTTGCTATTCATTAAATAAATTATCAAAAATCTTTATGTCACAGTGTATTATTTCGTTTACTTGTAATAATGGTGCACAAGAATTATCATCAATTCCTTTTGAACAGATAATGGCACATGACAGTGTTTTAAAACTTCTTTCAACGATTCCCTTTTCTTTGGAATTATATAAAGTAGTAAAAAAATATATTAGTGATGATAATGAATATTTTGAAATTGCTAATATACCATTCTTTTTATTCGGTGACGAACTGAATGAAATAGAAATGATAACTAATAAACTGATTTCAAGTAAAAGGTATGTTGCAGCAGTTAATTTAGTTGGACGTTCTGATTTTGAAAATTATTGTAATGTTCATCATATCTGTAAATTATTAAATACAGCAGGAACAAAAAACTCAATTGGAAATGAATGCTTTGATAATTATGCCATCGAAAAAATATTTGACTGGCTTCACAAACAAAAAAATATTGAAATTAATAAATTAAGTAATCTAGAGTTTATTTATTTGCCAATTTTAATAGAAGATACTGACGTTTTACCGAAAGCATTATACTCAAGATTAAGTCTTGACGTTGAATATTTTTGCTCTTTGATAGAATTGTTTTATAAAAAGAAAACTGAAAAAAAACATTCTGTAAAAATTAATGATGCAGTAGTAGAAAGATTTTCTCATATTCTATTTAACTATAATGTTGTTCCAGGTATTGATTACAACGGTAAATTTCACACCGATATTTTCATAAATTGGATGAATAAAGTAAAAGAATGGAGTAAAGACAATGAAAGATATGAAGTTACCATGCAAACTGTTGGGTCTGGTTTAGCATATGCAGAATTAGATGAACATCAACTTCCAAATAGAATTATTGTTGAAGAATTAAACAAAGCTGATAATAATGAATTAAGAAAAGGATATTATTTAGGTATTATTAATAAAAGAGGTGTTTATACAGTTGATCCGGAAGGTAAACCAGAACTTCAACTTGCAAAAGAATATGCTGATCGAGCAAAAATTGCTGAAAAAGAAGGCTATTTTCGATATGCAAATATTTTTGTGGAACTATCAAATGAATACAAAATAGAAGCAGAGAAAATTATAGCTGAATCTAATGAAGATAATGAGATGTAATTATGTTACACGTCATTTAAATAGTTAAATTTTTCGTTTCTTAATATTTGACGCTAACTATTAGATTTTTACTAAACGCTCTTTTTAAAGAAATAGTTGTTAGTCCATAAAATCGGATATTTTAAACAGAAGAAATCAGTATGATTTTTCTGTAAGGTTGAACACTTTCATAGATGTTTTCTTTGTTAATATGTACACTTTGTGAAGAACAACTTCAGTTCTTAACACAGGCAGAAATAAGAGATGTAAGAACTGTGCTTCAGTATTCATGGCTACTACCGGAACCATGTTTACACATTCAAGAACAAGTTTTAATATTCAGTGCAGAAAGCATTTTTCAGACAGCACAAAGATTATCAGTGATGACAGTCACAGTATTCAGACGTTTGTATCTGAAAACGGATTTGAAAGTGATGTCATTCCATCTAGTGCATATGTGTCACCGAATGGAAATACAGTATCATCAGTAAATGAACTGCATGCAGAGGCAAAGAATATGATCAGACAGAAGCCTGGAGTCAGTACAAGACATCTGCAGGGATATTTGGACTGGGTCGTATTCAAGAAAAAACTGAAATGCACACTGGACATGAAAAAGTGGAAGCCTGAAATATTCATGGAATCAATGATGGAACAGATCCTATTCATATGCAGAGATATCGTTAAACTTCCATTTCCGATTGATCTTCACAGTGCTTATGGAGAGTTTCACTATGGTATTTTTGCAAATATCAACTAAATCTTTAAAAAGAGCGTAGCAAAAAGAAAAACAAATGATTAGGAGATAATATGAATACATTAGATGAATTAAAGTATTATTGTAATGAAGATAATTTCGTTGGAGCACTAATGTTATCTGGAGAATGGGGAAGTGGAAAGACTTATTTAGTAGATAACATTTTAAAATCTGAATTAAGCGAAACTCATGTCATTATAAGAATTAGTTTATTTGGATTTGATACCATTGAAGAAGTTCATACTGATATAAAAAAAAGTTGGGTACGTGCATATTCTGAATTGAAAGAACCAGTTCATGGAATTTCAAATAATGTTATAAAAATAAAGGCTATATTAGCAAAATGGTGAACATATTTTAATATTGTACGAATATACGGACAGTAACAACAATTAAGCAGCATTATA
>QQXM01000196.1 GCA_014610835.1 Erysipelotrichaceae bacterium 7770_A6 | reverse complement strand
CCTTTAAGAAGTGCAAGCTCGCCTTGAACTTCTTTCTCGTTAGCTGTCAAAGCAGTCTTGTTGTGTGCAGTAAAGGCATTGCGAACACGGAACAATGCAGCATTATAAAGACACTTTGCCTTGTGAGCAAAGTCATCCAGATATGCATACAGCTCATGATTTCTGGTTGCATAAATCCTGTCAGTTCTATACATGAATGAGACCTTTTTACTCATATATATTATATCATAAATAAAGTGCAAAATATGG
>QQXM01000195.1 GCA_014610835.1 Erysipelotrichaceae bacterium 7770_A6 | reverse complement strand
GCAGCTGCACTGAACAGTTCCGGATGGAAAAGACTGGGTGACGGCTGTTCGGTCAATATCCAGGAAATCAAGAGCAATCCAGAAAAATATGCATCAAATGTCTATTACAAGATCATGCCGTACAGTTCAAAGAAAGTACCGAATCAGATGATGATCGTTACCTATTCACCAAAATATGTGCTCTATCATTGCTCCATTCGAGAAAAGCAGATAGAACGTGCAGAAAAAATAGAACGTGAAATGATGTATGATGGCTATTATGCAATCTGCACAGATCTTGTAGATGATTCAGTAGAGGAAATCATCAGAGTAAGTGAACAAAGATGGGAGATCGAAGAATCTTTCAGAATCATGAAAACAGAATTTCAGGCAGGACCTGTATATCTTTTCAGAGAAGACAGAATACATGCACATTTTCTAATCTGTTATCTGTCACTGATGATCTATCGGATACTTGAAAAAAAGCTGAAAGAAAAATACACAGCAGAAAAAAATCATAACGGCACTAAGAAAAATGGAATTACATATCATCCCGGGAACAGGATATCAGCCTTCCTATACAAGAACTGGCCTTACTGATGAGCTTCATGAAATATTTGGATTCAATACAGACTATCAGATCATGACAAAGAGCAGCATCAGAAATATCATCAAACTTACAAAACAGAGACAATAAATTACGTAATATCGGCACAAAACAAAAACAGTCAGAATCTGGCGTAAATAAGCCATTTTCAGACTGTTTTTTCTTCTTGAACTGTCAAAGATGAAATTTACACACTCGTCAGCAAAAAAGCCATATATACTGGAAGCGTTAATATTTGCTCACTTCTTCCAACATTGTAATCACCTAGCTTGATTACCTGATTCACATGATATTTCTCAGGATGTTTCAATATTGTTTTTGTGCTCTTTGTATTTCCTGTTGTAGCCTTCACTTCAACAAGTGTACATTCCCCTTTATAGCGAATTACAAAGTCAACTTCTAGTCCGGAATCTTTACGATAGTAGTATAGTTTTCTTCCCATTTTATAAAATATATCTGCGACAAGATTTTCAAATATTGCACCTTTATACCCATAAAGATTTCCTTGCAGAATATCAAATTGTGTACCATCTTCCAGCATACTTACAAACAAACCAGTATCACACATATATACTTTGAATATTTCTTCAATTGCATTTCCGTCTAATGGAAGTTCTGTCAAAGAAAGGTTATGACATCTTGTAATAATCCCAGCATCTTCAATCCATTGCAAACTGCCAATAAATGATTTTGCGGTTGCTTTTTTTTGAATCAAAGAATATTGAAATTTCTTATTTTCTTTTGCCAATTGTCTAGGAATTGATTGAAAATATTCTTGAATTTTAGATTTATCTCTTCCCTGCGCATATTTCACCATATCATCTTCATACGATCTAACAATATCTCTTTGCAATTGAAGTACTTCATTCATTTGCTTCCTAGCCACAAACGCACTCACAACTTCAGGCATTCCGCCAACAACTGTATATTGCAACAATAATTCCTTTAATCTTTGATGCAACGCTTCAGGAATCACAGTTTCATCTTCCAGTGATTTCCTTAAAATTGATATGATTGCTTCAGATATTCCATTTGCCCATAGAAACTCTTCAAAATCCAAAGGATTCATATGTAACGTTGTTTCTGAGCCAACAGGAATCGACTTAGGTTGTTCCCCATAACCTTTCACCCCAAGTAAAGAACCTGTTCCAATGACATCATAACGTCCATCGATTCTAAAGAATTTCAATGCAGTTCGTGCTTGTGCACATTCTTGGATTTCATCCAAAATCAATATTGTTTTCCCAGCTTCAAACACAGCCTTTTGACCAAGCAAAGCAGAAATCATCATCGTTATATTTTCCACATCTAATGATCCAGAAAAAATCGAATTATAATCCGGATTTTCAAAAAAGTTCAAATACACAACATGTTCATAATTATCTTCCGCAAATTTCATTACAGAATATGTTTTTCCACATTGTCTGCATCCTTTTATAATTAATGGTTTTCTTTCGCTCGTATTTTTCCATTGCAACAATTTTTCTTCTATTTTTCTTTTCAACATATATGTACCTGCTTCTAACTACATTCTACTTTGAAGTTCATATTTTTCAAGGGACTTTCTCGTATAAAGTATGATTTTTTTAAGGGACTTTTCTATATAAACTTTAACTTTTTCAAACGACTTTTCTAAAATAAATCATATTTTTCAAACGACTTCAAAAAAAGAGCACATCACATCGATGTACTCTTGTATAAATTATTCTTCAATAAAGATTGGACTTGTCCACGCACATGAACCATTCTTTTCCAAGATTCTACAACGAATCTCATCACCATCCACAAGATCCATATCCATATGCACATCCTGTGTATACCAGCTGTCTAAAGAAGCTTTATGTACTCTAAACTTATACGCGTTATGCCAGAAAGGATCACTTCTGTAATATTCAGTAAATCCATATCTTTCCTTCAATAACTGCTGAACTTCTTCATCCATGAACTACCACAACTGATACGTAGTTCCGATGTGGTATCCCTGTGATGTACTCTTCTCATGCAGAGAAAGGTATTACCATAGGGATTTTGATTCTTGTGGCCTGTAGTTATGCACCTTACGGCTGTCACTATGGTCTCACAATGGTCGGCTCACTCGACCTCTACTGTTTTTACACAGTTACCTGTTTAAATCTGCAAATGCAAAAACTTCTGGATTCAACAGATTTGTCAATATTACTGATGATGTATCACAGCCTGCCATGTCTTCTGCGTACAGAAATGCGTATCTTTGTACAGGGAAGCTTCAGTTTCCCATCATAGATAACAGCATCCTGATTGGTAAAAAGATAAGAAGCTGTATCATTCCTGCAGTATCCAGGCATCTTAGGTTTCCCTGTATAACCAGAAGGATCTTTCCTGTATTTCTTTAAAGAGGCAAGCCA
>QQXM01000194.1 GCA_014610835.1 Erysipelotrichaceae bacterium 7770_A6 | reverse complement strand
TATAATGCTACTGGAACATTGTTACTGCCCGTATATTCGTACAATATTAAAATATGTTCACCATTTTGCTAATATAGCCTTCTTTTAATATTTCTTTCTGCAGTTTCCATAATGCTTTATATTTGGAAAATGATGATTTAGATATATCTAGTTCTCTACAGCATTCCTCAACCGTTGCATTTGGATTTTTATCTAGATATTCATATACACAATCTTGTATTTCTTTAGAAGATTTTCTTTTTTTCTTGCTAGTCCAGAAGTCATAGACAAGTGTTAAAGAAATATTCAAATCTTTTGCACAATCCTTTGCCAGTCCTTCAGGATGTTCACTCTGCCATTTAGGGACAAGATATCTTGCAGTTTTTTCATACGGAATACATCCCATTGCTTTTCTCCTCTCTCACACAAATTCGCACTGATTTACCAACTTGGTATGAAAGCACAAAAAATGCGTGCAATCGAAGTTGATTACACGCATTTTTCGCAATGGTGGTCCCAGGCAGAATCGAACTGCCGACACAAGGATTTTCAGTCCTTTGCTCTACCGACTGAGCTACAGGACCATTGGTTGCGAGGGAAGGATTTGAACCAACGACCTCCGGGTTATGGGCCCGACGAGCTACCAGGCTGCTCTACCTCGCGATAAGATATTTTTTGAGAAAAGCGGAGGAACTGGGATTCGAACCCAGGCGCCGGTTGCCCGACCTACCGGTTTTCAAGACCGGACCCTTCAACCACTTGGGTATTCCTCCATGTAAGTGGACCCTGAAGGACTCGAACCTTCGACCAGTCGGTTATGAGCCGACAGCTCTGACCAACTGAGCTAAGGGTCCAAGTTTGAGCTTTTCTCAAAAGTTATGGTAGCGAGGGTGAGACTCGAACTCACGATCTTCCGGGTATGAACCGACCGCTCTAGCCAACTGAGCTACCTCGCCATAACATGGTCGGGATGGCAGGATTCGAACCTGTGACCCCTTGATCCCAAATCAAGTGCACTACCAAGCTGTGCTACATCCCGATGAATATGGTGCGCCGGACAAGAGTCGAACTCGCAACCTTTTGATTCGTAGTCAAATGCTCTATCCAGTTGAGCTACCGGCGCGTTTTGCACTGAACAGTGCCTAAATAATATATCAAACTTTCTTGAAGAATGCAAGTGTTTTTTTAAACATTTTTTTCATTCTTTTTTAACCAAACCCTTGGCGCTTGTTTATTATAGCAAATATATTTTATTTGTATAGTTTTATTTTTATTATTTTTCCCATTCATTTAAACAGCTTCATTTTTATGTATAAATATGCGTAAAAAAAATGAGCAGATTTTGCTCATTTTTTCTAAGACCAGAAGATCCAGTTAACAATATACCCAGATAATACTGCTGCTAAAGTAAATGGAACACCAATTCTCATAAAATCTTTTGTACTGACTTCATACCCTTCTTTTTGAAGAATACCAATTCCTGTGATATTTGCAGAAGCTCCTACTGGTGTCAAATTTCCACCAAGCGTAGCTCCAATCAATAATCCAAAATACAGAAGATATGGTTCTACGCCCATTGATGAGGCAATACCACTGACAACAGGAAGCATTGTTGCAACATATGGAATATTATCAACAAAAGCACTTATTACAACAGAAGCAAATACGATTAACGTATACATGCCAAATAAAGAATTACCGCCAACTTTAACAAACGTTTCTGCAATCGCATCAATTACACCTGCTTCCGTAATACCGGCAATAACAATAAACAACCCAGCTAATAACAGTAATGTCTGATAATCAAACTTTTCTTTAAAAATTTCTACAAGAAATGCTGTACTCTTTTGACGAACACTTTCATATATACATCCAATAACCGCAAATGTCATACAGATCAAACCATTTGTAATTGATGGCTTATCTGGAAACTGACTGGCAAAAATCAAAGACAGTACAACACCAATCATCAATACAGATGGAACATGATCTTCTACAACTGTTGTGACTTCCTGATGTACTGGATCACTGTTTTTTCTAAAGATATATAGAAGAATAGGAATTGTCATCAATGCCCCAACTTCTGTAGGAAGACAGATTGATGGTTTTCCCAAAAACACAAAGAAATCATTAAAACTCATATTTGCTGCAGCACCTAGAAGAATACTTGTCGTATCTCCAACAAGTGTTGCTGCACCCTGCAGGTTACTTGATACCGCAATAGAAATAATAACCGGTACTGGATTTGTATCTAGTTTTCTACATACTTCCAATCCAATTGGTGCAACCATCAAGACAGTCGCAACATTATCTACAAATGCACTGACGACTCCTGCAAATAAAGATAAGGCAACAACTGCCCACTTAACATTCGGAACAGTCTTCAATAGCTTTTCAGCCATTCTCATGGACATGTTACTTTCAATAAACAACTCCACAACAATCATGATGCCTGAAAGCATCAAAATAATATTCCAGTCAACCGCAAAGAAGACTTTTGAAACAGGCAATATTCCTGTCACCACAAAAATACATGCAGTTACTAACGCTGTAATATATCGATAATCTGGAAGTGCCAGTAGACACACGTACATTCCAGCAAATAAAATCAACGCAAACGTCATATAATCCCCCTTCAATCTCGAATATTCTATCAAAATCCATACAAAAAGAAATATACACTTCAGCATTTTTGAAAAATTATTAGGCTATATTAGCAAAATGGTGAATTCAAGAAATAGAATAAATGAAAAGATCATCTTTCTTCATGTCAGCAATACGGA
>QQXM01000193.1 GCA_014610835.1 Erysipelotrichaceae bacterium 7770_A6 | reverse complement strand
GTTAGCTGTTGTAAAAATAGGTGTTAATGATTCGAGCCAAGCAAAGCCTGGAACGTTAGCGAGAGAAATGTAGTAAATCATTTCTCCTGTTTTTGGGTCAGGTACACCACCAGTCTGGCATAATACAAACTGGAACAGAGTACAGAAAGCACCCCAGATGACGACTGGCATGTTGTCAATAAACGCGTCCTTTACAGCGGAAAGAACTGTATTTGACTGCATCTTACCTGCAAGAGTAAGAAGGCCATTCATAAATTTGTCTTTCATTTTTTCAAATCCCCTTTCGACATCAGTTAGTTTAAATGGCAATGAAAGGGATTTCAATGTAAATTTCAAATTGTGGAACAAAGTTTTCTGAAAAAAGTATTTTATAGCTCTGTATTTGACACTTTTTAATATTTTTTGCCAATAAAACAAAATAAAAACGTTTTCAGAGAAAATTCTCTAAGATTCGTTGAAAAAATATTGGCTATATTAGCAAAATGGTGAATTCAAGAAATAGAATAAATGAAAAGATCATCTTTCTTCATGTCAGCAATACGGAA
>QQXM01000192.1:2592-43282 GCA_014610835.1 Erysipelotrichaceae bacterium 7770_A6 | reverse complement strand
GAAAAAACAGAACAGGATCTGATACTGTTAAGTATCGGTTACCTGTTCTATTTATTTTTGTTTATCGGTGAATAGTAACACTTGTCCATTTCCATGGATCACATACTAATTCTTCAGAATTTTTTTACTGCCCAGTTTTCAACATGCAATCCATCTACTCTTTCAAATTCAGATGTATTATTCGTTACAACAACCATATCTTTTGCACGCGCAATAGAAGCTATCATCATATCCATTGCACCAATGATTTTCCCTTCTCTTTCAAGAGAAGATCGAATATGACCGTACTGTTCTGCTGCTGATGCATCAAAATCAATGATTTCAAACGATGATAAAAATAAAGTTAACGCAATACGATTTCTTACAGGATATTTACTTTTATTCACACCATACATTAACTCAGCATATGTAATCGTAGATATAAAAATATCATTTGGATCATGTAAAAATAAACACTCCAAAACCTCTTTTGGTTTATTCTTTATCGCGTAAATACAAATATTGGTATCTAGAAGATATTTCATAATATGTTTCTAGTTTCACTTTCTAACTGTACTCTTTCTTCACACATAAAGTCATCTGAAAAAGCATCTAAACTTTCAAGAAAACCTGACCACTGATTCTCTTTTGGAATCAACAAAACAATATCTCCTATCTTCTTGATAGCAACTTCATCTGATTGAAATCTACATTCTTTTGGCAAACGAACTGCCTGACTTCTCCCATTTTCAAATACTTTCGCTGTCATCATAGATAAATACCTCCTGATATCAAAAGTATATATCTTGGTATATATCTTTTCAATATTTCTTTCCATTTTCTATTTAAATCCTCCTATCATTAATATTCACATTTTTTATTCACTTTCCAAAAAAAAGTAGAGATTACTTACATTTCATCTCTACTTCTTATGTAATACATTTTCTAATGCACGTGACAGTTCATCAATTTCAATTGGTTTTGATACAAACCCATTCATACCACATTCCAAAGCACTTCTACGATCTTCCTCAAAGGCATTGACAGTCATAGCTAGAATTGGTATATTCTTCAATTCAGGATTGTCTAATGCACGAATACATTTCGTAGCTTCATAGCCATTCATGACTGGCATCTGTACATCCATTAAAATACAATCATATGTTTCTTCAGGTGCACTCTTCACCATTTCCACAGCCACTGCACCATTTTCAGCTTTGTTCACAACAAATCCATACCCTTCAAGAATTGCTTCTGCAATCTCTCGATTCAATTCATTATCTTCAACTAAAAGCAGATGTTTGTTTTGAAAATCAATTTCTTTCCGTAAACTGTCAGATTCATTTTCTGCACAGATTTTTTTACCAAGCGCATGCATTAACGTTTCTCTTAAATCAGACATAAACATTGGTTTTGCACAGAATGCCGTCACACCAGCTTCAATTGCTTCTGCTTCAATATCAGACCAGTCATAGGCAGTCAGAATAATGATTGGTGTATCATCTCCCAAGTTTCGAATTTGTCTTGTTACTTCAATGCCATTCATATCTGGTAAACGCCAGTCAATAATATAGGCATGAAATGCATCACCAATTTCCATGGATTGTTTTGCACGAAGAACTGCTTCTTTTCCAGAAAGTGTCCATTCAGAACGCATTCCAACTTTCACAAGCATCTTTGTAACACTGTCACAAGTATTGAAATCATCATCTACAACTAAAGCTTTCAAACCTTCCAGTTCTTTAATTTTTATAGAATGATGACTTACAGATTGTATGCGTAATGGCAGACGAACAATGAACTCAGTTCCTTTTCCCTGTTTTGTCTGGATCTGGATTGTTCCACCCATCATATCTACAATATTCTTCGTAATTGCCATACCAAGAACAGTACCCTGGATCTTGCTGACAGTCGATGTACGTTCACGCTCAAATGAATCAAATATTCTGTTTAAAAATTCTTCGCTCATGCCAATACCGTTATCTTTAACACGAATTTCATATAGTCCACTGTCTTTTCCAGGACTTGCAAGCTGAGCGAGTCGAACAGAAACCGTTCCACCAGATGGTGTGAATTTGATGGCATTGGATAAAAGATTCAACAAAACCTGATTCAGTCTTGTCTTATCACAATACACATCCTCATCCACAACATCCATGACATCCATATACAATTCCAGCTGTTTTGCCTGAATCTGTCCACTGATGATTGTTTTTACATCATGGAGAACATCCGCAAGATTTACTTCTGTTTCTTCTAGATGAATTTTTCCACTTTCAATACGACTCATATCAAGAATATCATTAATTAATGAAAGCAGATGATTACTTGACGCAAGTATCTTGCCTAGATAATTCTGTACTTTTTCCTGATTACCGATATTGCCTGCCGCAAGTGTAGTAAATCCAATGATTGCATTCATTGGCGTTCTGATATCATGAGACATATTGGAAAGGAATGTACTCTTTGCACGATTTGCGGTTTCTGCAGCACATACAGCTTCTGATAAAGCCATATTTCTTTGCTTGTCTTCTGTACGATCTGACATCACAATGATGTACTTTTCTGTTTTATCTATCACTGTTTGTGAACTACTCGGTCATTGAATGGTCGAGCATCTACATGCTTGACCACAAGCCGATAATTTGAAAAATATACCCAATCTTATAGTCCGAAGGGCTATGAATCAGCATATATCTTCTTATTACATTCCATACATGGACATGCCATGTACAGAAAGCGGTAGTTCATATGTTCTACAGGACGGAAACAGTGTTTCCTGTTTCCTGTAGAATCGGTGTTTTCAATTGTTGCATCTGCCATTCAAGATGTCTGTCATCCAGAAGCCTGATCAGCCTGGATTGCATTTCTTTGTGGTTCTTTGCATCCTTGCACAATTTAAGAAGTTCCCTGTCTGCTGCACGGTTTCTGATGTTTACTGCACCAACATGGTCAGCATCATCTTTATAGCCACAACATCCGCATTTGAAAAGCTTACTGTTTACCTTGCTGCGGTTTTCTGCGTTACGATAGCTGCAGATCGGGCATGTCTGACTTGTAAAATCTGGCGGTACTTCTACATAGTCATATCCATACCAGTTGAGTTCAGACATGAGTTTCTGCTGCAGCTTGCCACGTGCAAATGTAGATAAATCCCCATTCAACTTGCGAGACTTTTCAAATTCTTTGATATCCAGCAGCTCAAGCACAGTCAAAGTATCATGCGTAATACATGACATATATGCTTTTACATCCTGTTTGATTTCATGATTCAGCATATTGTAGTAGCACGCTTCTTGCGATACGGTGCATCTGCTGTGCGTATCATGTGTTCCAGTCTGTCCATCTTCTGAATGAGAGAACGTCTCACATCCAAAGGAAGGTTCTTATGGTGACGCACATAATAGCTGATGCTCCTTTTCTTGTTACGCAGTCTGCTCAACTGTGCAAATGCTGGTTCAACCTCACGATGGTAATAGTCAATAACTTCTTTCATGGATCCAATGGAACGGCCATCAGACAGAAAGGAAGAATCCTTGATTCCTGTATCTACTCCCATACAGACGGCTGTATCAGGCTTCCTGAATGATTTTGCATAAGACCATCCAATACGGACTTTTGTACCTTCCGGCTTGACTGTTACCGCAGCAGCCATCCTGTTAGCTTGAATCTTATGCAGCGAATGTCTGCTTGTATTGACTGGAATTGAAATACGGCTACCTTTTACAAAAGGGTTTGAGAGCGTGATAACATACGGCATTGCAGTATCGGTAGACGGCTCGATTTTCATCAGTCTGCTGTCAAAAGGAATCGCTTCACTTATAACATGAGGTATCCTGAATTGAACGGAAACCATATCATACAGATCACAAAGTTCAATCATCTGTTCTTCGAACTCATCAGCAGACATGTTCTGCAGCTGTGCAATGCAGTCCAGATAGAAAGCCGTGTCTTTCCTGTTTCGTACAGCATTGACAACTTCATTCAGGCAGGCAGTCATTTCATCTTTGGTCACACCATCAAGGCACAAGCCAAACAGCACCTTGGACTGGCAGAAGATGGAATCAATTGTCTTGAGCATTTCCAGACGGATTGCATCCAGCCTGTTTGACAGTTTTGTAAAAGCAGTATCAAATGCATTCTGACAGAATGCAGAGTTAATGTTTTCAGGACGTAACTGTTTTTGAATCTGGCGAACATAAGAATCCTTCTTATCGTTCTTGATAAGTTGTACATGAATATCTGGAACAGCCATCAAAGCCTCGATATTGAAGTTGATCAGTTCAACATATTTGTGTTCCATCTGCCAAAGCAAGTCTAGTTTTCCTTTGTTTGGTTTTCCAAACAAAAACACGCTTTTGACAGGTGAAGCTTCAAATTCAGAACTCTTTTTCTTACATGCTTTTGGCATAAAATATGTCTCACTTACTACATATATTATACCATGATAGAACGATGAAATATAGCTTATTTATGCGAAAATATTGAGTTCCCCATCTTGAAATAAGTGGAAGAATGGCGCTTTCATCTCGGTCATTGAATGACCGAGGATTCTCGCTTGGTTTCCTAAATAAATGAACTGTCTTTATTACAAATGCAATTCATTTTTTAAAGCTTTTTGTATAATTTTAGATGATCTACAATCATTAATGCATTTGTTCTACAGAAATGGAAAGACCTAAATTTCTAAATATTTTTAAAAGTGTTCCTAGATTTGGTGTAATTTTTCCTGATTCTATTCTTGCAACAGATGATTGAGGGATTCCACACATCTGTGCAAGTTCTCTTTGTGATAAACCTAATTTATTTCTTTGTTGAACCATTGCTGAAACAACAGCAGCTATTTCTTCAGTTTCGTGAATATCTTTTGATAAATCAGGATCAACATTTTTCACATGTTCTTTATATTCATTCCATGTTTTCATTTTCTTTCTCCTTCTTTTGTAAATACTCTTTTCTTTCTTGTTTCGCTTTTTTTATTTCCCTCTTAGGAGTTTTTTGAGTTTTTTTACGATATTGATGTAACAAAACATAAGTGCCATTTTCAAAACAAAAGAAAAATATTCTATTAACACCTGGTCTTAATTCCCATATTCCATCTTCTAAATGCTTTATGATATTTTCATTTAAGTTCACACCATTTCTTTGAAGAAGTTCAATATATAAACTTATTTGTCTATATTGAATGCGTGCATTTTTATCATTTTTTGATTTCTTTCTCAGTTTCTCCAAAAATTCCCAAATTAAAACTTCACCATTCTTTGTAATATAAAATTCTATTGTATATGACATGGTATTCATCCTTTCTTAGAACAAACACCATTCCATCTGAATGATAGCATTAATGCTATCATTCATCAATACTTTTTGGTGTTCTAATATACATATTCACAACTTTTATTCATATTCCAAAAAAATCCCAAAGATTTCTATCTTCAGGATTACAAATGCAATTCATTCTTTAAAGCTTTTTGTAGAATTTTTGAAAGACTTAATCCATTTTTTGTTGCGAGTTTATCCATCCATTCAGGAATGGAAACTGCTTTTCTGACAGCTCTTGTAGAATGTGCCTCTTTCCATGCATAATCATCATATGCAATTGCAGAAACACATTCATCTCGATATTGATTAGAAATGACTTCCATAGAAGATGGTTCAGGAATTACATTTCCTATATCTTCTTGTGCATTGATCCATTCTCCTAATGCATCTTCTGCCATTGTACATGCTTCTGGAAAATCTTTACCTTGTGAAAAACATCCTTTCAGATCAGGAAATTCAACCCAATATGCATTTTCTTCTTTATGAAATACTGCAGGATAATACTTTTTCATATGTCTCTTTGGCTATGTTGAAATATTATTTTAAATTAGCTTCTCTTAGAATTGCATCCTCAATCCCTTTTCCTAATTCTTTTGCATGTCGACGAATAGTAATCGTTATTTGGCGTCAATGGCATAGCCTTCTCCTTCCAAACGAATACTATTGCATAAAATTATATAAGTCAATAAATTTTTATATAATTTTACATAATATATTACTCATTTCATATTCACTACACTATACATATTCACAGTTTTTATTCATATTCCAAAAAAAATCCCAAAGATTTTATCTTTGAGATTTCATTTTCTTATGCTCTTAATTCTGCCTTTACTCTCTTAGCTAAGTTATCTAAGATCTTGTTGTATGCATCTGTAATTTCATCATCTTTCAATGTATGATCAGCCTGATATGTCAGTTTCAATGCAACGGACTTCTTATCTTCTGCTACATGTTCACCTTCATAAACATCAAATACTTCAACATTAGAAAGAATATTCTTAACTCCAGCTGTTGTAATTGCACGTGTAATATCCTGTGCACTGACTTGCTTATCTACAACAAATGCCAAGTCTCTTGTCACTGCCGGGAACTTAGGAAGTTCTGTAAATTTAATTCTTCCAGCCTTTGCTTCAAAGATTGGATCAAGTGTCAATTCCGCATATGTAACGTTCTTCAGGTCAAACTTCTTTGCATAATCAGGATGTAATTCACCAAATACACCAAGCTTCTTGTTTCCTAAAGAAATCACAGCACTTCTATATGGATGGAAATGTGTTGTATCCATCTTGTTTTCTTCAATCTTGATTCTTGAGCCAGTAAAGCCAAGTCTCTGCAGCCAGTTGAGAACAATACCCTTCATTGCATAGAAGTCACCCTTGAGAGAAACATGTCTAAGCTTGTCATCCATGTAGTTGCCATCTAATACAATTGCAAGTCTTTCTTCTTCTACACCCGTAGCATATACTTTAGAGATTTCATAGAAAGCATTGTCTGTATTAGAATGAGCTTCATTGTACTGAACAACTTCCATAACAGAGTTAATGAGATTTGTTCTTGTATACTTTCTAGCTTCACTCATAGGCATTGCCAGTTCTACTGGATTTTCTAATGCATTGAAACCATTCTTTGCATAGTCTTCATTGACCAGTGTATATGTAACAATTTCATTTAAGCCGCTTGCCATCATTGCTTCTCTAGTAGTTGCACGAACCTGCTGAATATTGCTTCTTTGACCAACCGTAGCAGATACATTTGGCAATGTACTTTCCAGTGAATCAAATCCAAGTAAACGAATGACTTCTTCATCAATATCTGCAGTTCCTTCAATATCAATACGGTAGCTAGGAATATGACAAGTAATTTCATCACCATTGACTTCTGGTTTGAAATCCAGCCATTTCAATGTATCTACAACTTCATCCATTGTAAAATGTGTTCCAAGTAAACCATTGCAATGTGTCAATGTTTCAACAACTGTCTGTGGCTTATATGTCATTTCACCAGCCATGACTGTCTTTTCAAATCCAGATGCATCCGCATATTCACTTAATAACTGAACAGAACGATCCATTGCCTTCTGCATTGCACATTCTTCAATACCCTTTGTAAATCTCTGTGCAGCTTCAGTAATAAGATTCAAACGAATTGATGTTCTACGAATAGAAGCATGATCAAACTTCGCAGCTTCAATAAAGATACTATCTGTACTTTCATCGATCATACTTTCTTCACCACCCATGATACCAGCAATACCAGTTGCTTCACCATTTGTAGTAATTAAGATATCACCCTTTTGAATATCAAATTCAGCACCATCTAATGCAGTCATTTTCAATTCTCTGTCATCCACAACAGTAATTTCATGTGCAGGTAATTTCTTGAGGTTGTAATAGTGTAATGGCTGCCCTGTTTCCAACATAACGAAGTTAGAAATATCTACAACGTTATTGATAGAATTCATACCAGCTGCATTCAAATACTGCTGCATCCACTTAGGAGAAGAACCAACCTTAACATGGTTTACAACCTTACCTAAATAGCATCCACACTTTTCACTCTTTGTGAATACTTTAAAGTCACCTTCTTCACCAATATCTGCCTTATTTGCATAATCTGGCCATTTTACTTCTCTATGTAAAATTGCGCCAACTTCTTTTGCCATGTTCCACATAGAGGAACAATCTGCTCGATTTGGTGTTAAAGATACATCTAAGATCGTATCATCTAAACCAAGATAGCCAAGAACATCCGTTTCACCAACAGGTGCATCTTCAGGCAATTCTTCAATCCCATTGATCTGATCTTCTCTTAATGCCTTCTTATCAACACCAAGTTCAAATAAAGCACATAACATACCATTACTTTCTAAACCATGTAATGGTTTTGCTTCAATCGTAGTACCAGGCAATTTAGCACCAGGAAGTGCAACGATTACCTTTAAACCCTTTCTACAGTTTGGTGCACCACAGATGATCTGATATGTCTTGTCACCAACACATGTCTGTGTTTTATGTAAATGTGTACCTTCAACATCTTCACATTCAACAACTTCACCAATTACCAATCCTTCAGCATAAGCCATTGCTTCAACGCCTTCAACTTCAAGACCAGCAGTAGTCATCTTATCTGCCAACTCTTCAGGAGTAATATCAGAAAGATCTACATATTCCTTTAACCATTTATAACTTAATCTCATCTTTAATTTCCTCCAGATTAGTCAAATCTATCAAACATCTTTAAGAATCTAGCATCATTGATATAGAAGTTACGAATATCATTGATACCATACTTCAACATTGCAACTCTTTCTAGACCAACACCAAATGCAAATCCACTGCACTTATCAGGATCAAATCCATTCATTTCCAATACATGTGGGTGAACCATACCAGCACCAAGGATTTCAATCCATCCACTGCCCTTACATACATTGCATCCCTTACCATTACAGAAAGGACAAGATACGTCTACTTCTACTGATGGTTCTGTAAATGGGAAGTAAGATGGTCTGAAACGAATCTGTCTGCCTTCACCAAACATCTTATTTGCCAAGAATTCAAGTGTACCCTTCAAGTCAGCAAGTGTAACATGTTCACCTACAACTAGACCTTCACACTGCATGAACTGATGTGAATGTGTTGCATCATCATCATCTCTTCTATAAACCTTACCAGGACAGATGAGCTTAATAGGTGTTTGACCATGTGCCTTTTCTAATTCTCTCATCTGCATCGCTGTTGTATGTGTTCTGAGTAATGTATTTGGATCAATATAGAATGTATCCTGCATATCTCTTGCTGGATGATCCTGTGGAATGTTTGCTAATTCAAAGTTGTAGTAATCTTGTTCAACTTCTGGACCTTCTGCAATCTTATAGCCCATACCTAAGAATAAATCTTCTACTTCCTTTTGGATGAGCATCAATGGATGACTTGTTCCAATACGGATAGAATCACCTGGCAGTGTAATATCAATCTTTTCTTTTTCTAGTTTTAAAGCAGTCGCAGCTACTTCTAATTCTTGTTGCTTCTTGTCTAATGCTTCACTGACTTCCTGCTTGCAGACATTGACTTTCTGACCAAATGCTGGTTTTTCTTCCTTTGGAAGATCCTTCATTTCTTTCATTAATGCAGGAATCAAACCTTTCTTTGAAAGGTATGTGTTTCTTACTTCCTGTAATGCATTTAAGTCACTTGCGTTATTGATTGCTTCAAGCGCCTGTGACTGCACTTCACTGATTCTGTCACTCATATTTTTTAACCTCCAGATAAAAATAAAAACGTTCCATAAACAGGAACGTTTGAATTAACGCGGTACCATCCTGATTCGTATCATAATAGATACGCACCTTGATTCACTCGTAACGTGAGTTTAAACGGAAGGGATTAGCTTCACATGGAAAAGTGAACTCACTGAACACATAACAGAATCTTTTCAGCAGATAGATTCCTCTCTGAGATATGCTTCTTTCAGCCATATTCTTTTCTCGTAACGTTTTAACAGGCTTCATTATACCGTTTTAAAAGATTTGATGCAATGATTAATGGACTGAGAAATTTATTTCTTATTCTCTTCAATCACTTCCAGCATTGCTTTTTTGAAGACTTCTGATTGAGATATCTCGGTTTTCTTTATCTAGACGGTATTTATTTGACGCTTACTTCATAACTGCTGATTCCTAGGTATAAAAATAATTCTTCTTTGATATTTACGCTGATAATATATATTTGGTCTTTAAATCATTACAGCGACTATAGTTTATGAAACCTTCCTTTTGCAGACGTCCCACAACAATTCCACAAAGAATATGTTTTTCTTGAGCAAAGGCACAAATGGCTGCTTTTGAAAAATCATTCTGATCAGTAAATGCGTTGAATTCTTCTGTTGGAATTAGTGTTTCTTTTGCAAAGCTGTCAGCGGCAGCTTCATCTTCTTCGGTTGTTCCATTTGGCTGGTTGATGTGACCAAGTAAAATATGACCAAGCTCATGAAATAGACTAAACCAGAATTTATCTGCATCTTTGCCACGAACTGTTAAGCCAACAACGATTTTTTTTCCATCGTAGAAAGTTGCACCATGCAGGAAAGAACCTCCAATGTGAGGGAGAAATACAAGTGCAATACCACAGCTGGATAATAGCTCAATCAACTTAGGGCAGAAATCCGAAGGATTCATTGTGGTCATGCTTCTTATTTCTGGCAAACTTTTCTTAAGCGTTTCTAAATTAACTAATGAAGTCTCAATAGTACGCGCCTCTAGTTTGGCTTTCTGCGCCCATGCCAATAGAGCAAGATTACTTTTTTCTGTTTCGGCTAATCTACGACATGCTATTTTTGACAATTGCATATCCTTAATAATCCCAAGGTTTACAACTTCAAAATATTTTCTAAGACAAATAACTTTTTCGGTTGTATCTCTAGTCTCAGGAACCCAACCATTTTTAGACATTTCACAATAAGGTAGTTTTTTTGCAAGTTCTTTATCAGCATCCATATCATTCTCAGCTTTGGCTTTTACAAGTTTTTCACGATAAGTGGCCTCTAGTTTATTCCAAAACTTAGCAGGAACACCTAATACCATTTCTAAACGAACAGCAACATCCGGAGTCAACTGAACTTCGCCATTAATTAATTTGCTAATATGTTTTTCGGACATACCCATGCGTACTGCAAATTCTTTCTGGCTAAGTCCTCTATCAAGCAACTGCTCTTTTATAGTTGCTCCTGGTGGTGTTGCAATAAAACTGCGACTTTTTACCATCGTAATACCTCCCTGAATGAAACGGAAATTTAATGATAATCTACAATTTCCATTACATTTGCAATTTGAATTTCATTCCCTATTTTTTCAAAAACCAGTCGATAGGGATGAACTAAATCCATTGCGTATTGACCTTTGCGATTTCCTTTTAATGGATGACATCTTCCAATATGGAATTGAACCATCTCTTCAACAGTATCGGATGCATCTATTTCATCTATACGCTGATGGATTTTTTCAGCCATTTCTGAACCATATTTCTTTTCTGCTTCGCTAGCGATTGTACACACCTTTTCAATCTTGCGAGTTTTATATGTTATTTCCAAGCTGTCACCTCTTTTGTAAATTTACCTTTGAGGTAAAAATATTATATCCTTATTTGTTATAAATGACAATGATATTGGTTTACCTGAGAGGTAAATCGATTGCAATATACAAAAAGATAGGACAGTAGAAACGATAATCTACTGCCCTGAAATTTAGAATTCCTGTGATAGTGGCACGCAATGATTATCTGATATATCATGTGCAAATTCTGTATTTTTGTAACAACGATATAATATCGGAAGTTTTCAACACCATCCGGATATGCATTCATCTCAAATCTGATATTCGAATTTCTTTAACTCTTCTCTATATAATTCAGCTATATATGCCACCATTGCACCACAGCTTTGTTTTCTTTCGATGAACTGCAATACAATGTAACCAGTCTACATCTGCATTCTCAAAAATATGCGTTTTAAGATTTTCTGAAAGTTTGAATTCAAAAGTTGAAATATATCCATACTTCTGTCCCTCTTCAATTGTTCTGGTTGTGATTGCTTGGGCTATTGAGGTTCTCAGAAAACTTTCTTGCATCAAATACTCTAAAATCTATATATTTCACTCCTATTCCTTTTATTCCTGTCAAAGTCAGGGAGCATCAATTATCTTTTTAATCTTTTAATACGGCCATATCTGGCAGATTCTACTATACAGCTGATAGTTTGATTCATTATCACCTAAACTATTTGCACAATATGTTTTTAATTCTTTCTTTGTGTGTTTATTTGCTGCTGCTTTTGATTGCTTTGTAATTGTTCCTTTTTTCTTTTCAGGAAATTGTTGTTGAATGATTGTAGCAATCTGTTTCTGATATTGTGCTACACCTTTTGCATCACTTGGATCTAGCTTAGCTTTTTCAACAACTGCTGGTTTTGGCGTAAAGAAATCTTGAATTGATTCTGCCTTATTGATAACACGATTATTCTTTTTCCAGTAATCCATCACTGCAGTATATCCATTATCTTTACTGATAATAACAGCTTCTGCATTCACATATCTTTCCATTAGTTGTCCTAGGATCGTACATAATTGAAAGTCTAGATAGTTTTTAGATCCATTGGATGTTAAATCATCTACATGAAAGTTTGCTTTTGATGACATTACTTTTAGTAATAAATCACCTTCTACCTTTTCTTTCTTAAAGTTTGGTGTACTGAGTACATATACTAGATCTGTATCGTCTAGTTTTTCTATTCCATCTAAACCATGATGGTGTACATTTTCTGTATCTATTAGAAATATTCTCATAGTAAATTATTCTCCAATAAAATTATTTTAACATTAAAGAAGGATAGAATGGGAAAAGAGTCGTAGATTTACGACTCTTCAATCACTCTTCTTCTCTTCTTTAGCAATTAATTTCTTCAATTCATCGTTAGTTCTTTCCATGTATTTGACACTCTTCTTTAATGCAGCTATTGTCTTCTTGCATTCATCAGATTTGTCTTCTGCACTTTCTAGAACTTTTAGTTGTGTTTTACTGTCATTTAAACTTTCTTCTGTCATTCTCTGAATCGCTACAACAACATCTATTTTATGCATTTGATTCAGTAATACGTAATTACATTTTGCCAGTAGCTTCGCATCATCTGTCTGCACAAAATTTGGAGAGGATAATAATCCCATTGTTGCTACACTAGCCGTACTCATACCTAATAGAGCTCCACCACCAGCAATGATGACAGAACCACCAGCCATACCAAATCCTCCGGCGACTAATGAGCCACCACCAGCGGCTGCTAGTGCTGCATTTACTAATGCTGCACCATGCAATCCAGGAAAAGCACCACCAAATAAAGCAACTGCAATCTGTGGAGCAAATAACATGGCACCTGCACCAACACCAGCACCCACCGCAACAACTGCACCAGCTGCTCCAGCCATTTTTAAATTTTTATTTTCTATATAGCCATGATAGTGTTTATATAAGGATTCAAACTGTTTGATTTCTTTGAAAGAAACATATTTTTGTCCTTCACAAAAATAGTTCTTCATATAATCTAGATTCTTATTGACTAGTTTCAGTTTTTTATATTTCTTTTCATCTTCATCAATTTGATAATATGGACTAAAAAGACACAATTCTAGAACAATGTTATACAGCCATGTTCTATTATCTATTGTGTTTTCAGCATGTGTAATTAATGCCTGATAAACTTTTTGAATATTTGGCTCATAGAGTTTTGCCATATGCAAAGAGTTCTTTGAAACTTCCATCCATTGTTTCTTCCACTCATTCTTTAATTGCTGATCTGCACTCAATTTTGTACATTGAATATCTTCTTCAATCATATGAAGTTTGAGTGAATATAAAATTCTAGTTTCAGGATCATTTAATGAAATATATGAATTTAATTCATCTGCTGAGATATCTTTACAATGATGAACAACTTCTATTTTTGCCTTATGTAAAATTTCATCAATATCTTCTTTGATATAAGTGGCATCTTGTTTTACAACATATGTAAAAGTAAGAATATTAGAGAAATTAATTGTATTGGCAAATACTTTAAGAATACCAAAAATATTTGCTTCTGCACCACACTTTCTTGCCTGTATTACTGCTGCACTAGCATCCATTGCAAAGAAGACTCCAGTAGATACTGTTTCTAAACGTAAAATTACTCTTTCATTGTCAATTCTATTGAAGTTAATAATTTCAAGACCTTCTAATGTTGTAATTTTATGTTCTTTAACTTGTTCAATTAGATTTTTAATATGTACATAAGTATGAATCATTATTTTATTAAATTGTGTTGGAATATTCTCTTTCTGCAAGAAATCAAGCTTAGAAATTCTTTGATTTTTATCTTGAATCAAGTTAACAAACCATTGTTTTAGTTCTTCTTTTGATAGATTAATTTGAGAAAAATCTTTAATAATTGGTTCCAGCTTCTTTACAATGGATCTCCATTCAAGAATATTTTTTAGCTGTTCTTTGAACTTTCCATTTTGTTTATATTGATCTACTTGTTCTAAAAACCATTCAAATATTGCAAATTCAACCTTTTCAAGAAATGATAAATTATCAAATGTTTCTTTTGCTTCATTTATAACTAAATTATTATTTTCATCATATCCAATCTCTTTGCCAAATACTTTTTCAATAATGGAAATCAATAAACCCATCATACTGAAATCAGAAGCAAAATCCACAACGAGATTTTTATAACTATTTGCATCTTTGATAATTTCTTCAATATTATTCAAAGTTTTTTCAATATCAGCTGTATCTTTCTCATTATTCTTTTGCACTTTAATATTTATATCTTTCACTAAATATAATAATTGAGCAAAATCCATTTTTTCTAAATCTATATCTAGATCTCCGCTCATTTTTACGTACTTACTTATTAAGGAAGATAAAATACCACTAAATAAAGCAAAACAATAATCATATCTATCCGCTTTTTTCACACCAAAATTAAAATCAATATCAATGACATCATCTTCAATTGTTGTATCTTTATTCATTAATTTTAAAATGGCATCATTTAAAAGAATTGGGTCAATTGAAATCGTTGTATTATCTAATTCCGCTAGTTCTTGTTTTCCATTCCATTGTGTAATTTCATACATAATGATATTCCCCCTATGGTTTTATATTATTGATTAAGAATCCTATTTTTTATTATTCTACTTTTCATCCAAAATTGAAAAGTTTATATAACGTTAGAATCATTATATAACAGATAGTAAATGCATACTGATTAATTTATGATCATGATTTGTTGTTTTAATCATTCAGTATTCCTTTACGACAACACCATACAAGATACACATCTAAAAAGAGTCGCAATAGTAGCGACTCTTGTAAAGAGTGAGACAATGTTAATCACTTTCTTCTTGAACAATACCCTTTTCTTTATTAATTCGATCAATTTCTTCCTCAACAATTTCATGGAATGTTTTATCTGATATTTCATTTTGATTTTGTGCATCTGCAGCAGATGATTTATCAGCAAAAGCATCAAATATTTCTTGCTTTTGTTTTAATCTTTCTAACATTTTTTCCTCAATCGTATTTTCACACAAGAGCTTGTATACTAATACATTTGATGTCTGACCCATTCTATACGCCCTAGCAATTGCTTGATTTTCAATTGAAGGTTTTAATTGAGCTTCAGCAATAACAACCACACTTGCACATTGAATATTCAATCCAGTTCCACCTGCCTGTATTTGAGAAATTAAAACTGAGCCAGGCTTACTATCATTAAATTGATCAAGAATTTCTTGTCTTCTCTGTGGAGAAATAGAACCATTGATTGGAGGTAAGCAAATACCATTTAAGAAATCATAGATTTTGGCAATAGTATCTCTAAAGAAAGAGAAAACAATAACTTTCCTTCCTTCTTCTTTTGCATTTTCAATGATATCTTTCAATCTATTTGCCTTAGATGAATCTTTTAAATCATCGACATTCCAAGAAACCTTTCGAATAGCTGAATAACTCTTTGAATAAAGATCTCTTTTATAAATTCTATCTTCTTCAGAGGTTAAAGAAACCCATGCTTCTTCTTCAATTAAATCAGGTAATTCCTTCTGTACATCTTTTACTTTTCTTCTGTAATAAACACCAGCAATCTTGTCTCTAAAAGTTTTAGAGGCACCCATGTATTTATATCTTTCAGCAATTTGAGCAATTCCTGGATTTAACTGATTGATCAAAGAAATCATTTCATCAACATTATTTTCCAATGCTGTCCCAGTCATATATAAATGTCTGTCTGTTTTTTTAGCAATCTCAATGATGTTTTTTGTTCGTTGGGCATTCACATTTTTTATATAATGCGCTTCATCAACAACTAACAAATCATATTTAAAATCATCTTTTAATTCCAAATACTTTGTAGTTTCATATGTTGTAACGCATACTCCACCAAAACGGATCCATCGTTTAAATTCAGCATTTCTAGAGGAACCATGTACTTTGATTGCTCTAAGTTTGCTATGCTTACTAACTTCTCTACACCAATTAACTAAGACAGCAGCTGGACACACAACAAGAAAATGTTTAGCTCCAGTATTTCTTAAAGATACCATTGTGGCAATTGCTTGAAGTGTTTTGCCAAGTCCCATTTCATCACCAAGTAATACATTCTTTTGGTGAAGAATATATTTCACACCCCATTCTTGATATGTTCTAAGTGTTGTTAATAAACCATCAGGGAAGAAACATTCTTCTTTGATTTCTTCAGCTAATTCTTTTGGCAAGCCATAGAATGCATCACCACCACTGAATAAACCTGGAACTAGCTGATCAAGAATAGAATAAATGGAAGCTGCATTTTGTTCATAATAATTCCATATTTCGTGATCTGATCGTACTCTATTTTCTATTACAATCCATTTTTGATATAAATCTTCAACATAATTGATATAGGAATGATGTGTATTAGAATCCATATATTCAAAAAGAGATATCATTTTTTCTTTTTGTTCATATGTAAGATAATACCAATCATTTTGACTATATCCATTAGATTGAATGTTTAAATGATATGAAGTTGCAAACTTTTTAGTAATCGTATCATAACCATTAATTAGTTCCAAATGATCTGTGTACGCAATAATTTCTTTTAATAGGAGCGTATCTTCTTCCGTCTTTTTTTGATTATCAAATCTCAAACTAATAGATGATCTGGTTTTATCTTTTATTTCATTAGCTTCATGCGTAATTTCATATGCTTTTTCTTCACTAATTCCATAAAGAGATGATAATTGCCAGGGTTTCACACGCAAAATATCCTTAATTGTATGATAGCCACCCTCTTTTAACGCATTCACTCTCAAACCTTTGATGTTCCTTTTCAGTTCATCAACATCAATAGTATCTAAAAGAGCAATTGCTTTATAATCGGCACATACTAGTGCTTTCTTCTTAACATTTTCTTTCAATCCATCTATTGCAGATGAAATAATATCCAGCTTCTTTTTTTGAGCATCTGTTACCTTAATTAATTTAGTAAACAGACCAAAATCAGGCTCTAATGGATCATCTTTAATATAGAGTTTTGTACCACAGTATTGATTAATCAATGAACAATATTCTTGTTCATGATTTATAAAATCTGTAATTGCATTCTGTATATTAATTTCTTTATAAGAGTTTATATAATAATTAATTTTTTCAAAGTACATTGCATTTTTAATATCAACAAGTATATTTGCTGCATTAATAACTTGTGTTTTTGTTGCTTTTCCTTTAAAAATCCATGCAAAAGAAAGCAATTGCTTTGCTATTTCGTAGTTTTCTTTAATTGTTTGATGATTTTGATAATAAAGAAAATTTGCATTTTCATAATATCTTAAATACTCTCTCAACATATATACATTATTCACAACTTCTAGATCATAATGGGATGCATTAAAAGACACAGCAAGTGAATTAAGATTGATATTAGATAGTTGTAGTTTATATGAAAAATAATTTTTCACAGCATTAACCAATTTTGTGTTTAGCTGTTGTTTTTCATTTAAATATGATAAAAGTTGTTCATCATACTTTAGTATCTGATCGAACAACTGTTTATAATTTGCTTTATTTTGTCTTAGTTCTTTTTCATCAAGCATAGATATTATTAATTTTACATTATTTTCTTATATACGAGTTACAAAGTTGGAAATACATTTAATAAGCTTAATAAGAAATCAAATCTTACCAATAAATACAATCCTCAAGAACTGTCTTCTTTTAATTTCATTCATGACAACTAATCAAATCTTACCAATAAATACAATCCTCAAGAACGATATTCATTTATGCCACACCAGAATATAGAATCAAATCTTACCAATAAATACAATCCTCAAGAACTCAATAGATAGATAGCTTTATACATTCAATAATCAAATCTTACCAATAAATACAATCCTCAAGAACGTGCTTTTAAGTGCAATAGCTTTTTCATTGAATCAAATCTTACCAATAAATACAATCCTCAAGAACGGAAGTCGAGAATATCGCTTTTAACGTCTTAATCAAATCTTACCAATAAATACAATCCTCAAGAACTCATACATGGAAAACAGTATCATACAGTCCAATCAAATCTTACCAATAAATACAATCCTCAAGAACTCATTATAATACCTCTCTTTCTATTTATCAATCAAATCTTACCAATAAATACAATCCTCAAGAACCATTCTATCATTCTACAGAGTGCCTGAAGGAATCAAATCTTACCAATAAATACAATCCTCAAGAACTGTCAGTACTTCATCACGCATAGCAGTTACAATCAAATCTTACCAATAAATACAATCCTCAAGAACTGTTAGCTCTATTATATGTTTAAATAGCCCTTAAATAAAGGCTTTTAGAGGATTATCGGTTATGAATTCTACGTAAAAAGTCGAAGATTCATCTTCAAAAAGACTCAATATCTGAATAATTTTTTCTGTTTGATACTCAGGATGTTTTAATACAATAGGATGTAATACATAAGATATAATGTTTGCTTTATTCTTATCTATTTCTAATGTTTCTACAAAATCATTTGTGGTAAGTACTATCATTGAATCAAATTCTTCCGCATAATTATCATCAATCGCCTCATTACTTACTAATATAATTCTATTAGGAGATTGAATCCCTTTTAACCATTCCATAGACTCACTATCAATTTCAAAATCAATATATACAATCGTGAATTGATTTCTACTAACATACAATAACAAGTTATATAAAATGATAAATTGCTGTTGTATTGTCATTTGGTCTGTTTCAAATTTTAAAGATTGTAATAATTTCGAAACCGTAAAGTTTGTTGTTTTAAGTTCTAAATCAATGGATATACCATTTCCTAATATATTCATAAATTTATACATACCTTCATCTGTAAGTAATTCTCTAAGATAATTTCTCACACTCTCAATTGACCTATAACTTTCTGGATTTTCATTTATGAATTTTTCAAGCTCAGAATTCAACAATGTCTTTGGTTTAAAATCAAAAATAGATGATATATCTTCTTTAGAAGATATATAAACAAACTGCACGTCTTTAGGACTAATCAATTCATGATCATCATCCATAATTATGCATTTCGTCTTTTTCTTCAAAGTGAAATAAGAATTCAAACATTCTAGTAATTCATATTTACAGTTCATTTCGTGAATTAAATGCAAGCCTCTGTGAACAGGTATAATTAGTGTATGTTCATTACTTTTAATTATCATCATTCATCCCTCCAATCGTAATACACCTGTCATCTGTAGTAATAGATTCTTGTAAGGAATACGTATCATTAACATTTGTTATACTTTGATATTGTTTTTCTGAAACAATAATAAAACGGATATCTCCATCATCTGGACATTCTCTTATTACTCTTTTACTTAATGTTTTAGCTGAATCAATATTAATACATAATTTACAAAACACAGATTCCTGAATTCTAATGAATCCATCACTATCCAAATACTTAACAAATCTTGTATATTCTCTTCTTCCTTGAGGAGTTGTAACTGGAAGATCAAAAAATAAGATCATTCTCATAAATCTATTCTTGATCATCAATCAACTTTCATTCCTTTAGATAGGTCTATAAACAAAACTTCATTAGACCTTTCATCAAGATATGCAATATATGAATCAACAATATCTTCAATTGCATCATTCAATCTCATCCATTTATCTTTTACATACACTCTGTAATTTAATATTCCAATGAGTTCTTGCTTCAATGGCGCATTAAACGTATCTGTAATACTTTCAATCACCCATAAATCTATAATTGCTCTCAATGGTTCTATAAAATCATATGTAAGATTAAATGGATTAGATTCACCAATGTGGTGAATGCCAAGTTGTGTTATCAACCCTCTAGAAGCAATACACCTTGAAATATAGCTAGCCAATATTTTATAACCATAATTCAAAGCATAATTTTGAATGCTTGGAATATCTCTAGTAAAGTCATCTCCAAACATTTCCGTAAAATACATTCTGGCAGAAGCTGCTTCACGATTTGTTTGATCGTCTGTATACACAGACTCTCGATACACTTTTAACTGTTCAATGATTTTCACTTGCCGTTTTTCTAAAATCAGTGCATCAATTTCACTTTGTATCTTTAATTCAATGATTCTTTTCCAAAGTTTCTTTTTTCTTGTTAGTTTCCAATTGATTTGTGCATTCAAACGTTTGAATACAAGAGAATGACCATTAAATGGTTGGAATATACCAATTGGATCATTCTTCTCATCACATATAATTATATTTATATTATTTTCCACTAATGCGGATAATAGTGGAATCGTAATAATAACTCTGTTATGGCTAAATATAACAGTATCAATATCACCTAATGGTACATTTTGAAATTCATTTCCTATTGTAATTTTTAATTTATTCAAAGATAAAGAGACTTTTGCTTCACTACCAATAATCACTGTTTTCCAACCCATATTTCAAGCTTTCAACAGATAATTAAAAAATGGTCACAATCGACCATTTTTGATAGTTTTTGAATAATTCTAATTCTTCCGGATTAGTATTTATTCGTAAGATTTGACACTTTTATTGTATATCATCATTGCAGATTTTCCAAGAAAATTTTTCTTTTTTTACTTGCGTAAATGCTCCTGGAAGTTCTTTTGGAGATTGGATAATTAAACCACCATCTGGGCTTTGAATAAAACGTAATCCTAAAATGTTATATTTTAATTTTACGTATTGAGCGTTTTCATTTTCTTTTACTATATTATTATGTGCGACTAAAAGACATCTTCCATCTACTGTAGGTGGAGTTCCCACTCTATTAATAATCAAACCCAGATATGAAAGATGATTAGACAATTCATAAACATTTTTATCTTTCTCTACCTTTTCACTTACAGATTTAAGCTTTGGATCTTTATCTGATAAATTCCAATATTTTCTGTTTACATAACTAATAAATACATCTTTACTTATATCATTAAAAGCCACTCCATCTGGATTTTGTTTTGTTTTCAAATCATATACATTGATTAAGTCATTTTGAATATTCAACCCATTTTTATAAATATCATCATAAGAGAATACATTGATAAACTTTAGTTCAAGCTTTTTGTTAGTAATACTACCAATATTGAATAACATTGGACAATTAGCAACTGTGTTATAAATAATGTCATTTGTAAATGCTCTGAATCTGAAATAACCTGTTTTTAGTTTTCCGTTCTCATCTAATAACTCAGGAACTTTGTAGTGCTTTTGTATTAATGCTATATATTTTTCTTGATTAATATTTCCATCTTTATCAATGATAACTTTTGGAATATGAACAGCTAGATGTTTTCTATTTCCCTTTTTATCTTTATATTTATAAAAATCTACCGCAGCACAGTTTACACCACTGAATACTTGCTTATCATCATTAACTCCAACAATTGAAAGAACTGCATCTTCCTTATACATCTTTTTATTTAATTTAGTAGCTTCAAAATATTTTCCTTTGTAATTCTTTTCTACTTTTGTTGAATAAAATGGTACTGTTCTTTTAATTTGAGAAATAATTGATGATGAATCTGAAAATGAAACGCCATACGCTTTTCTAAACATTCCTCTAATAAAGTATTTCAAAGAATCCTTCTTTGCTTGATCATTTGATTGCATTTCTTGAATAAAATCTCTATATGTTTTTGAAAATCCAGAATCATTTCTATGATTTCTTTCATCGTAATGAGGATAGTATGTTGATAATGTTTTATCCGCTACTACAATCAATGCAGCATCATGAGCATGATGTTGTTGCCCATATCCACGATCTTTATCAAAGTTGAATGTCTTTCTATATAGACTTGTGTAAGCGGCTCTTAAAGAAACAACATGTGTATCATAATGATGATGTTTATTATATGCATTCAAAATGGACATAAACTCTCTAATAATATATCGAGTATCCACCAAATTTTGATTAATAAACGTTTCTAAATCTTTGTCATTCTCTAAAAGCAATCTATCTCTCTTCTTTTGAGAAATGAGTTTCATATCATATAAGTTTTCAACACGATGAATAAATTCACTGCTGGTAACTACATGGTTTCCAATTTGTTCACCACTTTCAATGAATTGCAACGGAAGTCTATTTGCTTTCTTTGCATTTGCCAGTTTCGAGATCAGCATTTTATCATCAAGTGAATCATCTCCAAAACCTCTTGGTAAAATATGATCAACTTCATATTTTTCTAATTCGTTGATATTAATCTTCTCACCAGTTAATAAATCAACACCATTTTGTCTAAGATATAGTTCAATCTTTACCTTATTCTTATTTACATAGGATTCAATCTGTTCCCATTCTTCAACATTTGATTTTTTAGCAAAATTCTTTTCACCACCAAATTGTTCAACCAAATAATCATATAATTTCTTTGTTTGATCAAAATGCTTTTCAGATTGTGTTCCAATAATGGAATGATCTTTTAAATCTCTTGCCGTTTCAATTACAACACGTTTTGGTACACCGTATACTTTCACTAATTCTGTATACATTTTCATTGCTTCATTCAGTCCTCTAATAACTGGTCTAGAAATAGGAATGATTGGATTTCCTTCTTCCAGCAATAAATCAATGTTCAGTTTTCCACCGTTTTCTTCTAAGATTTTTTCATATTTATTTGCTGAAAAATCTAATGGATTTCCTTCTTCATCTACTGCTTTAGAAATCAATGTCATTTGTTCATTTGTATAAAATCTATTATTATCTTCAAATAACAACGACATCATAGAGTCTCCTCTTTCGTTCATTGGTTGATGAAGAACAAATTTTTCAGAGTATGAATAAAAGCTATTTGATGTTAATTTTGATAAAGCCTTCGAAACTTCTTGAGAATACCCTTTTTTATCTTTGAAATAATCAATTTTTGTTTTTTCTTCGTTATAAAGATTAATTGAAAGAACAATTTCTTCAATTTCTTTAACTTTTTCGTTTTCAGAAAAAATATCAATCACTGAATCCAGTTTTAAAGATGGAATCAATTTACAGATTCTTGGATATAAAGTGTATTTATTATTAAACTTTCTATTGTCATTTGATTGTTTTCTTGTACCAAAATTTTTAAGGTGCAGTAAATCACGCACATCTGAATACTTCACTTCTTTTCCGGACATAAATAAAGTATCAAGAATTTTTACTTTATCATCATAAGTCAAATAATAAGTATTACCATTCTCATCTTCTGCTCTTAAAATATTCAATTCATTCAAAATACTAAATGTTTCTGCAATAAAAGAACCTTTAGGTAATGCATATTCTTCAGGCAAATAAGTGCAATGAGAGATCATTCTCTTCTTCCATTTTTCAATACTGTCATATTCATCTACAGGTTTATCTGCTTGCTTCATTGAATATGCATAACTGTATTTAATTTTTCCATTCTTTGTAACCCAAGCATTTTTAGCATCATTTTTTAGTGGGCCAATATAATATGGAATTCTAGCAGAAATAATAGATTCACATACTTCAATAAAATCATCAGAAATTTTCGGATAGAATTCCTGCTGTTTTCTTAAAATAGCTCTAGCTTCTTTTACATATAAGCCATTAGGATATCCATTTTCAAGATTTCGAACAACACGTAAATGTTTTCCATTAGAAGAATGATCTTTGATATTTTTCACTTCATTTTTATACTCATCGGAGTGAGTATCTTTTGCTACCTCATCAAAATGATCAAGCTTATCTACTGCTACTTCACAGAGATAATTATGAGAACTCATAATACGTGCAACGTTCATCAAATCGTATAAATCAACAGCACTCTGTAAAAATACAGGAAGTTCATTTTCATCATTTTTCAAATCAGTAACATTAAAAGATTCTTTCGTATACTCAAGATTATTACTGATATTTGTTGCTTTTGCTTTATATCCACTAATCAGTTTTAATACTTCAATCAATGAAACTCGTTCATCATCTTCTAATGTCAATTTCGCATTATCACATACTTTTTTAATATCGTTTGATCTTTTAATACTTCCTGAAAAAACAGGTTTCAAAATATCATTTTCAAAATTTTGTTTTTCATTATCGGAAATATGAATTATTTCTTCTACTGTTGTATAGAAGTGCTCTTTAAAATCATCAAAACTAATTGTATTTGTGTTTGCAAAATCAATTGTTTCCATCAAAAAATGTCCACGTGCATGCAGCATGTTATATAGACAAAGTAATAATTCACGCTTTGAAATTTGTTCAAACAATCCTTTTTTTCTCAAATGATAAACTGTTTTTTCTAGCGGTCTTTGAATTGTATCTGTATTTACTGTGTAGCAAAGATAACCATTTTGACTTGTTTCTTGTTTAGATAGAACATTAAAATCATCAAAAGCTTCAAGCAATTGATTTCTTCTCCATTTTTTTCTTGATAAGTTTCTTCTAGCGCCTCTATTTTTTCTAGATTCACTAGCTTCTTCAGCAGTATTAAATACATGTGTTCCATCATAAGCCAGATTTCCATCATCACTAATTACCGCAACACCTGTAGAACCAATACCAATGTCAAAACCAAATATATAATTATTTTCACCCATAACTAACTCCCTTCAATTATTTTTGAGTTATTTTAATAATTAAAATTATAAAACTTACATTATCCAATCACAATTCAATAAATTTACTATTTCAACCGCTTTATGAACTGTCCATATTTTTAAAATATCCTTTTTTACATTCTCATTAAGTTTATCACAGCATTCTATTTTTACAGTCCAATATTGAGGACACTAAAAACACATTTTTGTTTTATAATAATATATTTATACTTTTCTTAATAATTGATAAACATAAAAACAAGGCATAGTACATTTTAAATGTACCATGCCTTGTTTTTTATTCGTCTTCACAGTTTTTCTTGATTGCTAATAAGAGCATAATCATAGAAACACCTAATACAAGATGTCCAATACCTGCAATACCAGAGATAGCAGCATCCATCCCATGAGAAAGTGTATCTGCTGCTGTAACCTGTAATACACCTCTAATAAAAAGCATGATTACGGTGATGTTTAAACCAGCATGGTATCCAATCACTGCTCGATTTGTCTTTTGATCCATGAAATGAATATTCTTTATATTGAAGTCAAGAATTATACTCTAGCATTTTTTTAATTCTGCATAAGAAAAAGAAAGAAATATATCATTCCTTTCTCTTCATTTAAAATCTTCTTCGAATTGCTCAGCATCTTCACTGATTTTTTCAAAATTCAAATACATTAATCCCTGTGCAATGATTTCATAATCTCTGTACATGTTATACAAAACAGAATTCTCTTTTGGTTCTTTTGAATCATTCCACTGTCTTAATAGCTCTGTTGTTTTATCATTTACTGCACATGATAAATCCATCATTGCATCCCTGTTATTGATATCCACACCCATATCCTGTGCATATTCAATCGCTGCAGCTTTCATAGATCCATCAGGATCACCTTCACTAGAGAAATCACCAATTCCCTTCAGCATATCAATGATTGATTTTCCTTCATATTTATTTTTCATATACATACACTATACTTTTTTATCTACCAGTTAACAATTGAAATTATATCTTTTATTCTTAGTTTTTTATTTAATGGTGTAAAAATGACACTTTCAGTACGATCCATCCAGAATTTCTTCCACAAGTTTCTGCATTCTATAATCAAAACAATCTTTTAACTCACATTTCCAGACTGTAATTACTTTGTAATCCATGCTTTCCAGCTGTTTCTGATTTTCAATATCTCGTCCATATTGTCATTAAACTTTTTCATCCAATATGCAGTTCTTGATTTTGGAATATATGCAAGTCTACAATGCGGATGATGATGCCAAAAACAACCATTAATGAATATCACAGTACGATATTTATAAAGAACGATATCAGGTTTGCCTGGCAGTTCCTTCACATTTTTTCTATAACGGAATCCATGATGAAAAAGATACTTTCTCACTTCCACTTCAATAGATGTATCTTTTTCCTTGATTCCACTCATATTCCAGCTTCGTTTATCTTGTGTTAATTTATCCATAGCAGCAACTTCCTGAATCTATTTACCCTTTTCCACTTTTTCTGCATTCAAGACACACACCTAAATTCATATGATTCATCCCACCATAAGAAGAAAAATATTCCCTAGGTAATACTTTTTTACATATTTCACATTGAAACCATCTCTCTCCTGTATGATCAAATACAGGTTCTTCCTGTTGATGAATCTGTGGAAGAATTTCTTCTTTTCTGAGATTAAAATCTTCTACTCTTTTTCTTTCAGCTTCTTCTGGATCTATTTTCTTAACAGGGTGAGGAGACGTTACTGCTGTCTTTTCTTGTTTTGGAAACAGTTCTTGTATGAAGGAACTGTATCTATTTTCCATTTTAATCAGATTCAGATTGTTCTTTGCACGCGTCAAAGCAACATAGAACAATCTTCTTTCTTCCTGCTCCAATTGTTGATTAGACATGCATAGAATTTCTTCATTGTCTTGTACTGCTGGAAACTTGCCATCATAGACATCAATCAAATAAACTGTATCAAATTCCTTACCTTTACTTGCATGCACTGTAGATAATGTAATATTAGAAGATTCAGGATGCACACCATTTCTCATAATATCTCTTAAATATTCAATACGATTTAAAAATGAAGAAATACTCGTTTCACTTTCTGCAATATATCGCAATGTTTCTAATTTTGTGAGATCTATATTCATATCTTTCGCATATTTCTTATAGCGATCATTGGAAGCAATCCAGATTGCATCTTTCACTTTTGCATAGCATAAGCGATTGATCATAGCTTCAAATGCTTCGATATTACTCATCGATACTTTTTCTTTATACTTATCTAAAGCTTCAAAAACAGATATGGCATTTGTTCTGCAATCAAGAATAATTTGTTCTTTCACCTGTTTTTTCAAAAACAGATATCCTTTATTTGCAACACGGTCAAAAGCATCTGTATCATATGGATCCAAAGCCAATTTCATAAAAGCTAATATATCTCGAATACACGGAACACCAAACACATCTGTTTTTGCTCCAGCCATAAAAAACGGAATATTCTTTCTTAACAATTGATCCACTAGTGGAACAGCACTGTCATTTTCACGATACAAGACAGCTGTTTGAGTATTCACATTTTCCAGCACCTTCATCATATATGCATATTGCGGTCTACGATCTTTGACCATTCTTACTTTAACATCTTGTCCAGATGGACGATCCGCACACATATTCTTTTCAAAACGATCTCTATTTTTAGAGATGAAAGCTTGTGCCTTCATAACAATTTCAGGTGTTGAACGATAATTCGTTTCCATGCGAATCACTTTTGCATTGTCATGATCGTTTTGAAATGACAGTAATGCCTGCGGATACGCAGCACGAAATCCATAGATACTCTGATCTTCATCACCTACCATGAATAAATGATTATTGAAAGAAAGAATCTTGATAATATCATGTTGAATTTTAGAAGTATCTTGTGCTTCATCAACACAGATATACTGATACTTATGTGACCACAAATCTCGATAATACTTTCGATTCTCTAAGATCCATATCGCAAATACCATCTGATCATTAAAATCCATTAAACCTTGTTCCTTCATCACTTTCTCATACATTTCAAACATCTTAGTGAAAAAGGAATCATCCTCTTCTAATTCTTTAATTTGAGATGCATCAAGTCTCATATTCTTCACATATGTAATTTCACTTTGCAGATTCAGAATATCATTTTCACCAGGAAATTCTTTTGTAATACTTTGATATACATTTCTCAAGATTGCTTTTTCTCTTCTTTCATCAATCGTTCTTTTTGGATAATGCACATCAAAACAAAATTGTGAATAAATCTGATATGCAAGTGAATTAATTGTTTTAAAGGAAATTTGATTTGCCAGTACACTTCCAAATTTCAATGAGAAACGTTGTTTCATTTCTGCTGCAGCTTGTTTATTAAACGTAATCGCTAATATTTTTTCAGGATCAATATGCTTTTCCAGAATCATGTATCCAAGTCTTGCGACAAGAACCGTTGTCTTTCCAGAACCAGGAACAGCCAGCAATAAAACATTCTCATCAATCGCCTGTACAGCCTGTGCCTGTTGAGAATTTAAATGAATATCATATTTCTTGCAGAAAGATAAAAAATCAGCATTCATACCAAATATTATAAATGATTATCAAAAAAAACAAGCATGCATCATCACATACTTGTCTCACTTCATTAAGTACTTCAATGTATTTTTTACAAGCAGCAAATCTTCATTACTCTGTTTGATCCAGGAAGAAATCAATGCTCCATGGATAATACCAAAGATACTTTGCGCTCTTTCAACTGCTTCTTCTTTTTCATATCCAAACTTCAAGAACTGATCAACATATAACTGCTGCCAGGAAATATATATTTCTTTACACTTTTCATGAATAGATGGATCAAGATATGCAGATTCAATTCCAATCATCGACAATGTTAAAGATGCAAAGTGTTGATTATCTAATAAATGATTTGCTAAACCATTTATCATAGATTCAAAGCATTCCTGCTAGTATCAACGCTGTTCCTTTTAATAATTTCATACATTCCACTAACTATCTCAATTTGATTCCTTAACCTTCTTCACCTTCATCTGCAAAAGATATCCTTCAATATCACGTAGTGTAATATCTTCCAGTTTGCTTGCAGTAGCATTTCCCGCTGCACCACCCCACTGCAGTGCTTCTTCACTGGAATATCCCTGTGACAGCTTTCCAATAAAGGAAGCAAGCATCGCATCCCCTGCACCTACCTTATTGACAAGTACTGTACGAGGCTGCTCCAGTTTATAAATCCCCTGTGCATTGGATAATACTGCACCATCTTTACCTAAAGAAACAAGGATATTCTCTATTCCAAGTACATTTGCTTTTCTTAGATATTCTTCAATATTTGATTCATTGATCTCATTATTCCTCATTAACAGTTGTAATTCATACAGATTAGGTTTGATTAGATATGGTCTGCACTCTTTTAATTGTTCCATTGTAATCTGTTCCATATCAATTACTACTTTCGCATTTCTTTGATGTACTGCCTGAGCCAATGTAACTACAAAATCTTCTGGAAATCCATGCATCATAGAACCAGAGATAATCACAATATCATCTGCATTGATCTTTGCAATTTCATCTAATAGAAGCTGAACAGTACATTCATTTACGACTGGTCCACTGCCATTAATACATAATGCCTTCTTCCCATAGTTTGCTTTCATATTGATACGATTCATTCCATCGACTGGAATTGGAATCATTTCAATATTTGGATCTTTCGAAAAGGAATCCTGAATGTACTGACCAGTAAAACCACCAAGTACTGCAATTGCCTTAGATGGAATATTCAGTACACTAAGGATCTTAGAAACATTCAATCCCTTTCCACCTGCCTTATAGATTTCATGACTTCCTCGATTTACTTCATCAACCAACAATGTTTCATTCAATGTGATAAAGTAATCGATTGCTGGATTTAATGTAATTGTATAGATCATATAAAATTCTTCTTTCTTTTATTCATTATACGATGATTTTTGATACATAAACAAAAGAAGGCTATCACACTGTGATTACCTTCTAACACATTTCTTAGATTAATTTTTGAAGCTTTGTAAGAAACATCTGTTCTTCACTGGATGCATTACGCAATCTTTGCTGGATTTCATCTTTCACAGAAGAATCCATTGTCACAAAGACTTTGTATACAAGTGTAGCCATATCTTTTAGCTGATCATTCTTTTTCAATGACATGATATTAGAATATGCTCTTTTAAATAATTCCTTATCTTTCTTTTCCACCGCAAACATCATGATATTAGAATACACCGCAGAACACTGTACATCAGATAATCCCATGGCATCAAACTTTAATAAAATATGATCCAATGCTTTTCTATCATCTTGAAGAATAGAAGCATTCATTCTCAGATAATTTGCATTATATTCTTGAATATAACCATGCTCTTCAGCATCTTTTAGTTGTTTTTCAAAGGAAGTAAACTCCTTATGATTTAATAATTCAACAAGTTGATTCTGTACTTGTTTCGCATATCCTTTTCTTTTCGCATCCGCGTATAGAAAGGAAGCAAAAAATATAATCAACGCAATAGTTACTATTTTCATACGATTTTTAAATGATCATTGCCAGCATCTCATCAATGGACGGCATATCAACAATTGTTTTCGCATAATGTGATACTAATACTTTTCCATTTCCATCTACATAGAAGAAAGCTGGAAGCTGCTGCTCATTCCCTTCATAAACACCATGCACAAAACCACATGCCTTTGCTTTATCACCCTTTGCCTTTAATGCATCCCTGTCTTCACCAACAAGTTCTTCCATGCTATTAGCTGGTGCAATGTCTAATGACTGGTATACATGCATATCAGAATCACAAATCAATGGGAATGGTAATGTCTGTCCATTTAAATCATGCTTCACATTTTCACTCGTAGACTGCATGACTACACAAACATTCACACCCTTCTCTTTAAATTCATTGATTCTCTGTGTCAACAGATGCACATCATATCTACAGACAGTACATCCAATATAGCGCAATACCACAAACATCATTGGTTTATGATTCATCAGTTCAGCAATACTTGTGTTCCCCGCAAAAGCTTCTGTTACCCGAAAATCCGGAAATGTGTCTCCTGTTTTTAATCTAGTCATTTTTCTTCACCATCTTCATATACATAACTATTCATGTATCTATGGAAATTGCGATCTGAAGGGTCATTCAGATTCATTCCACGCTGTTTCATCATACATTCAGCAAATACCTGTAAAACAGCTAAATATTCGAAAGATACATATGGATTGCTGTCTTTAAATGAATATTTGAAAGAAAGTATATCTGCTTCACTTCCTGTAATCAACAAACAACAAGCATTTTTATGTTCTTTTAAGTATTTCAGTAACCGTATCATTCTATCAAGATGACGTGATTGATTGCCTAATGCAATGACAAGTGTCTTATCATCAATAGCATGATAAATTCCATGCATGAATTCTTCCAGTTCATAATATCTCACACAGCACTTCACAGTCTCAAGAATCTTCAAAGCACCTTCTAGTGCTGATGGAACACATTGATCACATCCAATCACAATGATATTGTCATATTGATCAAATGGAATTTCTGATGTTAGATACCACTCCTGTGCTTTATTGACAATGTTTGTAAAATCATCAAATACATCTAAGATTTCAGAAATCATACGAACATATTCCGTATGAGATATCACGTTTGTAAATTTTAATAACTGTGCAAATAACAAGATCACCTCAACCGTCGAACAATAATATCCTTTTGTTTTTGGTCCAATTGCTTCTTCAATATCCATTTTCAAACAGGCATCTGCATGTTTAACAATTGGTGAAGGATTTTCTGCCGTAACAACAATTGTAAGACACCCATGATTTCTTGCCTTATCTAACGCCTGAATCGTTGAATTAGATTGTCCAGCCTGTGAAAAACCAATGACCAAAGAACTTTCTTCAATGACTTTCACGTTATCTACAAATTCCATTGCACAATATGCATACACTGGAATATGAAGCATTGTTTCCAATGGGTCAATGCAAGTTAAAGCTGCAGAGTAACTTGTTCCAGAACCAACAACATAAATATGATCGATCTTACGATTGATCAGATACTCCAATACTTCACTTATATTGGATGTATCAGATATCATTTTACGAATTGCCTGTGGCGTTTCTAAAACATAATTCACCATTGTTTTCATACTAAAATTCCTCAATCATTTTTTGAACATCATACAAACTATTTACAATTTTATAAGCATTTTCTCTATCTATATCCTTAGGAGGATTGATAGAAGGTATCATGATTACTTTCGCATTTGCTTCATATGCAGACTGTACACCATATCCTGTATCTTCCAATACCAGGACATCTTCTGGATCACAATGAACTGCTTTTAATACTTTCAAATAAATTTCAGGAGAAGGCTTTCTTTTTGATACCTCATCTCCACAAAGAATATATTCAAACCGATCAATGATTCCCATTTTCGTTAAACGTTTCATTGTAGCTTCACGATTTGTCGTTGTAGCTACGGCTTTACGAATATGCAGCTTTTCAAGTGTATCTAAAAGTTCCAATACACCAGGCATCAATTCAATGTTTTCATCGAGGTACTTTGTTCCCAGTTTTCTAGCTGCATCTAACAGTTCTTCTCTATTTTCAATATCTCCAAGATTTTTATCCAGTACTTTCGTTACATCACTTCCAGAAATTCCTACAACTTTATGGAAGACAGCTGAAAATTGAGGTACATGATACTTTTCCGCAATATCTGCCCACGCTTTTTCCCATAGAAATTCTGTGTTTAATAACGTTCCATCAACATCAAAGATAACCATTTTTAATTCATTCATCATTTTCTCTCCTCTTATTTACATGCATTTACTTGTCCTTCACACTGAAAGGAAAAGTGTGGCTGATCTAAGTATCGCAATACTTTTTTAGAAATAATCACACCAGCAGATAATAGATATCTCACCCATTGATCTGCATTGACAATCATCCAGATCCAGAAAATATCTAAATGGAATACAGAACTCACGAGATAGCATCCAAATACACGCACACCCCAGATTCCAACCATATCAATAATCGTTGGCAATGTACTGAATCCAATGGATCGTATATATCCATATTCAATTTTCGATTTCATTTGTGGGAATTGTGATGCAATCATAGATAATAGATATACATGTGCAATATCAATCAATTCCATCTTATCTGTCAATAAATGTAAGACATTCTTAGAAAATAGAAGTAAGAACAACATGTTAATTCCACAGATGATATAACAATAATAATTCAATCGCTTATAGGAGGCCTTAAACATATCTGCATCCTTTGCACCAATGGCCAGTGAGGATAAAGACATCGCAGCAGTCAAGAAACCTGAACTCATCATGTCGCAGAACCCTTCTGCCTGCAGTCCAATTTGATACGCTGCATAGAACTGTTGACCATAGCTCAAGATATATGTGGACAGGAATACAGCTGCAAAGTTCCAGAAAGAATTTCCTATCGCTGTTGGAACACCAAATCGAATCAATTCTTTGATTATTCCCATATCTAAATTGAATTTAGATAATTCATGTGAACGATAAACACTGTTTCGATTGAATAACAGATAAACTCCAACAAGCAGCATTACAATAATACGAAGGTTGTTTGTAATTGCGGCACCTTGTAATCCCATACCTTGAATTGGACCAATTCCAAGAATTAACACATATCCCAATACCATACTGACAAGGTTTCCAATCGTTGCGATATACAATGGCGTTTTTGTATTGCCATCAGCTTGAAACATGGAAGAATTCAAATGAATAATTGCCAGGAAAGGATAGGTCAATACATGAATTCGCAAGAAAGATGCACCATATGTCAATAACGTTGAATCTGAACTCATCGTTGATAACAGCGGTTGAGGAAATACCCAGATCAAAACGGCAGCAACAAGAGCAACTGGAAATGCGATAAACAAAGCCTGAAAATAATAATTGAGACCCTCTTTTCTTTTTCCAGCACCAAAGGCTCTAGCAAAAATCACCATTGTACCAATCGCAAATCCTTTTAATATCGAGAAATATATTCCATAGACACGTGTAGAAATCCCATACGCACTGATTTCCGTTACACTGAGTCTACCAATATATCCTGTTAATATCATGTCAGAAAGAGTCAGGAAAGCATTTTCAAGAATTGCGGGTACTAATATACGTAATATTTTCTGATTCAGTTTTTTTGTATCCCTCATTTGTACTTACCTCCATTTTCTAAAAATACAGCCTGCATAAGGAGAGTAAGCAGGCTGTACTACCAAGATGTATGTGAATTAATAATTATATTTCCACATGTATTTACGCCAGCTTAGTGGGTGCTGACGACGATCAGCAAGAAGATGGTTATAAACACCTAGAATCTCACTGTAGAAGCTGTGATCGAAGTATCCAGATACTTCACCAAGTTCTTTCATACCATAATCGAAACCATCAATCACTGTTGTATGTTCAGAGAACTTACCTAAGAATGCAAGTGTTCTTTCATCTACAGCTCTTGTAGCACCTGTAGATTTGAGGAGCAAGAATGCTGTGTCTGGTTCTGTAATTTCGAATGGTCCATTGAAGAATTCATCAGAATGGATTGCGGAAGAGTTGATCCACTGCATTTCCATGAAGATGCAGATTGTCTGCTGATGTGCTGCAGCCCAGGCTGTACCTGAACCAATTGTGTAAATGATTTCGTTCTTCGCATAGTTGATAGAGAACTTAATTGCATCTGGTACAACTGCCTTCTGTGCTTCTGGAACGATTGTGTTCATCTTTTCCATAGCAGCTACCATTTCTTCATACTTCTTGTCATTATGTTCAACAGCATTAACAAGTTCATAAGCAATCTTTAATGCATAAGCACCCTTGGATTCTTCATAGAGAGCTCCATCAGCACCTGTGTCCTTGAACTGAATGATATAGTCACAGATTTCTTCAAGTGGAGTACCTGTTTCAAGCTGTAAGCCTACAACTGTTGCACCAACTTCCTTGGCCTTTTTAGCAGCTGCAACTGTCTGACGTGTATCACCTCTACGGGATGCACAAACGACGAGTGAGTTTTCACCTACATTTGCTGGAGTGTCATTGGCAAATTCATTTGCATTTTCATAAACAGTTGTGAGTTTCTTTGATTCATGTGTTACATAGTAATGTGGAGCAAAGAAGCAAGCGAGTGATCCACCACATCCTGTAAAGCTGATATTATTGATTTCCTTCTTAGATGTGATTTCATTGATCATTGATTTTACGTCGTACATAATTTTTTCCCTTTTTTTACCTTTCTTTTTGTATGAATCAAGCAATTAGACTGCTAGGATTCCAAAATAATTTAGAATGATGCCTGCTACGAAGCAGCCGATGATAACTACCATTGGCTTCACTTTTCCTGATTTGATAATGCCATACATAACCCATGTCATAATTAATGGAAGCATTTTTGGTAAGATACCATCTAATACATTCTGTAATACGAATGCTTCACCGAATGCGATTGGAGTTGTCAGGTTGGCAAGTGAAGCAGACATGCCACCGATAACGAATAGACCTGCGATAGAACAAACGAACATTACTTTTTCCATAAGATTGGATTGAGACATCTGTCTGACAAATTCCTGTCCCTTTGTATATCCAATTTTTCCTAAGAACCATGTAATAGATACAGATGTTGATACAGAGATCAATGCTGCCAGGATTGGTCCTAAGATACTGCCTTGCTGAGCAAGTGAGATACCAATAGACATTGCGATGATACGAATTGTTCCCTGGAATAAGGAGTCACCAATTCCTGATAGAGGACCCATCAATGCAACTTTAACTGCGTTGATTGCTGCTGGATCAAATGTATCTGGATTTTCTGCATATTCTTCTTCCATAGCCTGTGCAATACCTAATGTCAATGCACCACACTGTGGAGTGATATTGAAGAATTCCAAGTGTCTACGATATGCTTCTTTCTTCTTTTCAATTTCATCTTCTTCTGGATAGAGACGGTCAATACAGTGAGACATGCCATACATGAATGCTGTATTCATCTGTCTTTCATAGTTCCAGTTTGTCTGCATGCACCATGCGCCCCAGAAGATTTCCTTTATCTTTTTATTTAAAGGATAATTTTTCTGTGTTTCTAAACCTTTTTGAGACATAATCATTTACTCCTTTAATTATCTAGATCTTCCAGATCATCTAATGTGCTGTCAGCAGATTGTGGTGCTGCGTTTGATCCACCACCTGTATACTTGACTGTATACAGAACCACTGCGATAACGATACCGATCAAGGCTATAGCAGTTAAGCCAAGTCCTGAATATGCGGCTAACAAGAATCCAGCGAAGAAATATACGACTGTATTTCTATTCACCATTGTGGATAACAGCATTGCAAATCCGTAGAAGGCAATGATATTTGCACCTAGTGAGATACCCTTTGTCAGCCATTCTGGAACGGAAGAAGCAATGGACTGTACTACATCAGCACCGAAGTAAACGGATAAGAATACTGGAATGATTGTAAACAGGACATAGAGTACAGGACCATACACAATGTCAACTCTCTTTGCTTTTGCGAAGTCTCCTTTATCAACTGCTTCATCACACATGTGTGTAAAACGAATACGGATGACAGAAGAAATTGTGTTTAACAATGTGGATAATAGAGTCATAGGAACTGCTACTGTAAGAGCTGTTTCAATATCCGCACCAGTCATGATGCAGATTGCACATCCTACCAGGGAGCCCATGTTCATATCGATACCAGAAGCACCGATGGACATCATACCTAATGTAGCCAATTCCATTTGTGCACCAACTGCTAAGCCGACTGGTAAATTACCAAGTAATAAACCACAGATGGTACATGTCATAAGAGGTCTTTCGAAGTTCAATCTTCCCAGCATACGGGAGTCAAGAATCATCAGAACCGAAATAAGTGTCACTATCAATGTTTGTACTAATTGCATAATTATTTATTAACCCCCTTTCGATAGTGAATGGTTGTGATCATAGTTTCAGAGGATCACGTTTTGTTGTTGGTAACTGCTGAATAAACAGTTCACAGCCTGTTGCCTGGATCTTTCTAAGTTCTTCTTCTTCATCTGGAGCGAGATAAACAACATCTCCATATTTTTTAGAACCTTCTTTTTTCGCAATGCCACCAAGATTTAATTCTTTGAATTTTGGATGACCAGTGATATATCCTGCTGCATCTTTGCAATTTCCGAAAATTATGAATACATTATCGTTCAGTGAGTCAATTTTATCGGCGCGTTCAAGTGCTTTGCTGACAGAGAATATGTTGAGTTTACATCCTGCTGGCTTTGCCATGTTTAACGTCATCTTCTGGAAGTCGTCATTTGCTACCTTATCATCAATGACAATGATTCTTGTTGCTGATAAGAAGTGTGTCCAGGTAAATGCTACCTGTCCATGTACCAGACGATGATCGATCCGTAGTGCTTTAATCATTCTTACACCTCCTTTTCTTTACAGATCTTCTTCAATCCCTTCAATGTTTACTAATGCTGTATTGCAATAGACTGCTTTGAAGTCATTTGAATTTAGTTTTGTTTCGATTTCATCTTGATTTGGATTTGTCAGAATGAAATCAATGAGAACGCCAAGCGTTGTATTTGTGATGAGATGAAACTGATGATTTTTTAATGCATTCACAAATCCGTTATTGACGGAACCGCCATATAAATCTGTAAATACATATAATTCTTGTGTTTCTTCATCATATGCATCCATGATTGTTTGAATCGTTTTTTCCAGATTGAAATCTGGTGTTGTGTAGCAGCAGTATGTTTCTACCCCTTCATCTGTAGCGATGATTTTTAATGCTGATCGAAAACCTTCTGCTAATGTGCCATGTGTTGCGATGACTATCTTTCTCTCTTTCATTTTGTTTCTCCCTCATGTTCGAAAAACGAATATATGTATTTCATTTCTGAATCTGGTATAACGATGCTGTAATGTGATTCAATGTTTTTGAATGATGCATGAATATCTTGAATAAAATCCTGATGATTCTTTATGAATTCATCCGTCGCATTGTCATTTTGAAGTACTGATGTTTTTGTAACCAGTCTTTCAATGAGAATGCATACATGGATATAGATTGCAACTAATGTCCTGCCTTCAAGATTAACTTTTCTTCTTGTCTGCAATGTATCAATTGCTGCAGTTGTTGCATCCAGTAATGGTTTTGGATTCAAGATAGTCAGATAATTCAATATATTCATTAATGTAAAGTTTCTTCTGACATTGATAATCAACTGCTTCAAGTTATCTTCATTGAGATATCCACTCAGCTTTGTGGAAACTAGATCCAGGTTTGTAGTGGTGATAATATCTTGCAGAGGAATGAAAGGAATTCCTATCACCCCTGGATCTTCTGTTCCACTCACGAATAGCACGTTGTATATTTCCTGTATCTTTTGAACTTCTTGTTTTGCTTCTGTAAAAGAAATGATTTGAAGCGATACAGGAATCTCAATTGGAAGGGAATCATAGAAAAGATTTGACATTCTCTGTGCTGTCTGGATTCCGCTTTCACTTGTGAATAAGATTGCGTCTTTCTTCCTGGATTTCAGAATCTTGTATTCAACCTTGTAATCTTCTTCTGCGTTATCAAAAAATTTTTCGATTGGGATTGCATTTTTGATTTTGTAGCCAATATCCAATGCCATCTTTGTGGTGACATTGTTAATGACTGCTAAGTTTCTATTTTTTGCAAATTCATCATCAGCAATTTTTTCCAGGGATCCCATATCTACCATGATGCAGATATCAGCATGTTGATTAATTCTTGAAAGCTTGTCACGAAGCTTCATCTTGATTTCTTCAACAGTTGTCATGACTGGCATATCAATGGAATCAAATACATAAGAACCAATCATTGTATTTACTGCACTTGCAATGGAAGAAGCTGTTGAGTATCCATGACAGATTACAATTCCAAACGTTTTGTTTTTATTGAAATCTGCGTTATAGGAAGAAATAGTTAGATTCATAATAATTTTCAAGATTTCAGGAATCTCTTCTTCAAGATTCATCATGAGCAGCTGTGAAAATTCATCACTCACCATTGTTTCACTGACATAAATGCGTCTCATCTTTTGAATTGTTTTGATCAATGCATTAGCATATTCGTCTTCCCATTTAGAAATCTGAAGGCTGTTTTCTTTGTATACAACAAGTAATTTTGCAATTAAGAATGAGAAACTTCCTGGAATATTAATGAAGTACTTTTGTGCAACACGATTTACAATCAATGAAATTGCGGCTTCTGTTCCACGTAATGTACGATCATTACCAACACTTCTTAATAGCTTTTCAGCCATCTGTTCATAGACTTTGTTATAGGCATCCATTGTTTCCGCAACAGATTTCTTTTCACTTGCTTCTAATACATTTGTGAAATATGTAAGATACTCATTGATTTCTGTACTTACTTGATAAGAATGACAATCAATATATCGAACATCTTCTGTTGTGATTTCAATGTTTTCCAATACTTCTTCTGGCAAGTCATATGTATGAACGATGATTTCATCATCATTTCTGCTCATTGCCTGTGCACAGATTAATTTGATCATTTTAGATAACTGATCAATATTGTTCTCATATTTTCGATTGCTTAGAGCTCGTAATACGTTGGAACAGATCTGAATGTTTTTGCCAAGCAGATCCGATTCTCTGGCGAACAATGCAATGACAATTCCCTCTTTTTCTTCTTTTGGCTTTTCATCGAAGTCTTTCATATGAATTGCGACTGGAATATACTTTGCAAGTTCTACAGGCAAGAAATCATCCGGTCTAGTACAAGCTAGAAAGATAAAGTGGACATTTTTGTTTATACCTTTTTCAAAGAACTGCAATAAATATGAACTGATTTCATCTGTCATTTTTTCAAAATGAGATAGGATCAATACAATCGATTCATTTTGTTTTTCATTGATATACGACTGTATCTTTTCAACAAGGAATGGATCAGGATTGGAAAGATCACGATGAACGATCTTTGCACCTTTTTGAAGAATTCCCTTTTTCACTTGAGAGTTTTTACAAACCAATTCCGCAAGTGTCTGTTTTCCACAACCTTCATTTCCGTAAATGATGAACGAAAGACCATCTGGAGGATAATTGAATACTTCATTGCATTTCTTGATTGTTCTTTTTAATGAACCATCATGTCCAACCATTGAAGTAAAAACATCAGAGATATTTCCGCATCTCTTTAGATACTCAATCATTTCTTCCATATCCAGGAATTCCTGATTACGTATTGAAACATGGAATTTCTTTTCCAGTGCAACGCCATCAAAGAAGTAGACTGGTCTGCTTTTGACCTTGTAAATTTCATCTTCTTCACATAGCTCATTGAGATATTGAGAAGTGATGCTTCTTGAGATATGTAATGCATCCGCAATCGATACGGTTGTAAACATATCAGTATGTACCAGATCAAATTTGTTTGTTTTGTCAGTGATATATTCACTGATCATTTCCTTTGTTGTCTTGTTCATATCTTTTACGCTTTCTATTCTACGTTTGAGAATCCTTAAAATTTTTTTGTACCGCATTTCCAACAAAAACCATAATTTTTCGTTAGAAATTAGACAGATTCATTTGTTTTCGACACTAATCTTGTTTGAAAACGCTTTATATCGTTTCTTTTGTCAA
>QQXM01000192.1:0-2582 GCA_014610835.1 Erysipelotrichaceae bacterium 7770_A6 | reverse complement strand
TTTTTACATCTGTCGACAATATTATGTATATACATTTATTACTTGTATATACATTTTAGGCATTGTGGAACAATGTTTCATTACTATAACTTCTAAAGTGTTAGGCAAATCGATATAATTGATATATGAAAACAGTCCAGAAATACGAAGAAATTGAACAATACATCTTAAATTTAATTGCGGAACAGAACTTAAAACCCGGAAATAAAATTCCAACAGAAATTGAATTATGCAAGCAAAGCGGATATTCAAGAATGACAATCAATAAAGCATTGAATCATTTAGCTAATGCAGGACACATTGTTCGAACACGTGGAAAAGGAAGCTTTGTTGCTTCCCCTTCTGTACATAAACAGATTTCACAATTCAGAAGTTTTACAGATGATATGAGAAGCATTGGATTAAAAGCAGGATCAAAGCTTTTATCATATTCTGTCATTCAAGCAAAACAAAACCCGATCATTCAACAAAAGCTGCAATTAGAAGATGATGATCTGGTTCATGATTTTGTTCGATTACGAACAGGAAATGACACACCAATTGCCACCAGTCATACATGAATCAGTGAGAAGCTAATTCCTGTTATTCCACCTGCACAATTGGAGCATTCATTGATAACATACTTAGTAGAACAATATTCCATAAAACCAGAACATGGTGAATTTGAATTTTCTGCTAAAATTCCTACTTCAGAACAAAAAAAGCTTCTGCAGTTAAACAATCAGGAAGCTCTTCTTTTAAGTGCACATACAACATATGGTGATTTTCATGGAGAAATTCTCCCGTATGAATATGTTGAAACATCTTATAACAGTGATTTATATACATATACATTAAGCATCAAGGTGTAATATCCTTGGTGGTTTTTATATTCCTTATATTTCACTTCTTTTTCATACACACATCTAGATATCTGTCATATAATTAAGTCGTAAGTTAGTCGTATGTTAGTCGTAAGTTAGGAGAATCATATGTCAATTCCAATTACAATCAACAAATTACTAAATGACAATATTGTAGAATGGGCAAGAATTGAATTCAAAGAAGGATGGAACCCAGATACAACATTAAAAACAATCAGTGCATTCGCAAATGACATTGATAACTGGGGTGGTGGCTATATTGTCATTGGCATCAAAGAAGAAAATGGAAAACTCACGCATCCAATCAAGGGGTTAAATGAGGATTCTATCGATGCAATACAAAAAGATCTTTTAAAGTATTGTAATTATCTAAAACCAAAATATATTCCGCAAAGTGAGCCAGTATATTATGAAGGAAAGCTTTTACTTCTAATATGGTGTCCTGGCGGATATGAAAGACCATATCAATGTCCTAAAAAACCTACATCAAAAGAAAAAGAAAAAACATACTACATTCGGAAATTATCAAGCACAATTGAAGCATCAGATTTGGATGTGAAAGAATTAATTTCCTTATCTCATAACATCCCATTTGATGATCGTATTCATATGCGTGCAGACATTACTGATTTAAAGCTTCCGCTTATTAAAAACTATCTACAAAACATCAACAGCAATCTTCTCATTGGAATCGATAATAAAAGCATTGAAGATCTTGCCAAAAGTCTAAGAATTGCGGATGGACCAAAAGAATTCTTTAAACCACTTAATGTTGGTCTATTATTTTTCAATGATGAACCTGAACAATTTTTTCCTTATAGTCGCATTGAACTCATCAATATTCCTGATGCAACAGGACAAGGCATGGAAGAAAGAATATTTTCCGGTCCAATTGACGAACAGCTAAGAGATACCCTTCGCTATATTAAAAATAATGTAATCGTAGAAAAAGTATTTAAACTGCCTGATCAAATGGAATCCATTCGTGTCAAAAACTATAGCTATGAAGCTCTAGAAGAATTCATTTCCAATGCAATCTATCACCGTTCTTATCAGATCCATGAACCAGTTACGATTCGCATTGAAAAAGAATGTATTGAAATTACAAGTACCCCAGGGCCAGATCGTTCCATTACAGATGACGATCTCATGAAATTACATATGCGTTCAAGAAGATACAGAAATCGAAGAATTGGTGATTTCCTAAAAGAATTACATCTTGTTGAAGGAAGAAATACAGGAATACCAACAGCTCTTAGAAGTATTGAAGCAAATGGTTCTCCTCTGCCAGAATTTCTCACAGATGATGATCGTTCTTTCTTTACCGTCATTCTTCCTATTCATGAAAGTTTTAGAACAATTACCTTTAAAAAGAAAACAAGAAGAACAAAAGAAGAATTAAGAGAAGAAATACTAAATGCACTAGAAGAAAATGATTATTCTGAAAGAGCACTCTATGAATCATTAGGATACTCTGGAAATCCTTCCAAAACATTTAGAGAATGTATCAAAAACATGATAAAAGAACCAACAATTGCATATAATGGTTCTGGAATCCGTTCTCCAAATTCCGTTTTAACAAAAATCAAAAAAAATAGAGTAGAGTGAAGTAAATTAAATAATTTACTTCGACCCTCTCATTGCACTTATCCCGAATTATGTATTATCCCGAAAAACAGGTTTTCTCTATAGAAAATCAAGTAAAAATTCGGGATAATA
>QQXM01000030.1 GCA_014610835.1 Erysipelotrichaceae bacterium 7770_A6 | reverse complement strand
GTTTGGGAATTTGCTGGATTTGTTAACATCCCCCAATTTCTTTCATTTATCTCTTGACTTCCTTATAGTTAAATTCTCCAAGGAATATTCTAATAGATAGAAAAGAAAAATGCATCTAATCTGAGATGCATTGTATAAAATTCCATTTTTGGAATTGTTTTGTTTGATCGATTGAAGAAGAACAATGATCTTCATTGTTTCTATCAATAACGGCTGTAATTTGTAATAACGATGTAACCCATGTCAGCTTCGTTAGCTAAGCGTGCATAACCTTTATCATCTGTAAATTCAATAACTGTGCCGCCATCGATCGTTAAATACTCAATACGATGACTCATTTTTGATATCCTCCTTTCTTTGTTGTATAGGTTATACATGAGAAAAAAAGTAAAATCAAGTGAGATAACCAAAATTTTTCACAAAATTCACAAAAGTTATTACTATCCTTAATAATGGACAGTGTAAAAAGGGTTCCTGGATACAATAGAAAACAGAAAGGAGAGTTTTTCTAGTATTGTATTTGACACTTGTTATAGGTTCGATAGAATTATTGATAGAAGTTGGAAATCCAACCAATTGAAGAGTGAACATATGGAAACAAATGAAAATTTTTTGTTGAATCTATCTATTTTGTATCGAAATATTATGAAATATTTTGATCATGTTTTAGCGAAATATGACATCGGTTCAGGGCAGATCATCTTTTTAACATTCATTAATGAAAATGAAGGATGTACGATGCAGGACGTAACACGTGTTTGTGAAGTGGATAAAGGAACAACCACAAAATCAATCAATCGTCTGATTGATCAGGGATATGTGATGGCAAGAAATGATGAACATGATCGTAGAAGCAAGCGTTTATATACAACAAAAGAAGCAAATGTAGTGATGAATGCAATTTATCAATATCGAAATGAATGTCGAAAAATCGTTGGAAAAGATCTGGATTTTGATGCATTTAATGAAATGATGGCTGTTGTAACAGACAATGCAAGAAATGTACTGGAAGAAAGTGAAGATCTGTCGAGTTTGAAAATTGGTGGTTTATTGAAGACAACTTTACTGGATTATCCAGGAAAAGTTGCCTGTACGATTTTTACAAGTGGATGTAGCTATAAATGCCCATTTTGTCATAATCGTGATCTTGTGTATATTCCTGAAAACTATCAGTTTTTAGATGTTGATGAAATATTCCAGTTTCTAGACAAGCGTAAAAATATTCTGGATGGTGTCTGTATCAGTGGTGGAGAACCGTTAATGCAGGAAAAGCTGATTCCATTCTTGAAAGAAATCAAAAAAAGAGGCTACGAAATCAAGCTGGATGTGACAGGAAATTATTTGGATCGTTTGAAAGAAATTGTTGATGCAAAGCTTGTGGATTACATCGCAATGGATGTGAAGAATACAAAAGGGAAATATGTATTGACAGTTGGAAGTGAGTCAGAGAACTTTCCTGTGGAAAGTATTGATGTATGTATTTCCTATATTCGTACATGTGGAATTCCATATGAATTTCGTACAACGATCGTTCGTGAATTGCATACAAAAGAAGATCTGATTGCAATGGCAAAGTGGCTGAAAGGTGTGGATGCCTGGTATCTGCAACAGTTTCAGGATTCGCCAAATTGCATCCAGGAAGGTTTTCATTCCTACAATAAGCAGGAAATGTTAGAAATACTAGAAGCAGTGAAGCAATATGTTCCAAATGCTGAAGTTAGGGGCGTAAAAGAGGATTAGTCTATGTATCGAGTTATAAAACGTGATGGAAGTACAGTTCCATTTAATATTCAGAAGATTTCGAATGCAATCAAAAAAGCATTTATTGGATGTAAAAAGAATTATACAGATGATGTGATTGATTTGATTGCATTAAGAGTAACAAGTGATTTTGAAGCAAAGATCAAAGATGAAATGATCGATGTTGAAGATATTCAAGACAGTGTTGAAAAGGTATTGAGCGAAGCGGGATATGCGGATGTATCGAAAGCATATATTTTATATCGCAAGCAAAGAGAAAATGTGAGAAATATTTCCGCAACAACTTTAGACTATAAATCACTGGTAAATAGTTATTTGAATGCTTTGGATTGGAGAGTGAAGGAAAACAGTACCGTAACATATTCTATTGGTGGTTTGATTTTATCAAACTCTGGCGCAATCACTGCCAATTACTGGCTGTCCGAAGCATACGATGAAGAGATTGCAAATGCACATCGTAATGGAGATATTCATATTCATGATTTGAGTATGTTGAGTGGCTATTGTGCTGGATGGTCATTGAAACAATTGTTATTAGAAGGCGTTGGCGGGGTGGAAGGCAAGATTACACGTGGTCCTGCAAAACACTTAGATACTTTGTGTGATCAGATGGTTAATTTCTTAGGTATCATGCAGAATGAATGGGCTGGTGCACAGGCATTTTCTTCCTTTGATACGTATCTGGCTCCTTTTGTAAAAGTAGATCATTTATCTTACAAGCAGGTAAAACAGGCAATCCAGACATTTGTATATGGTGTGAATACACCAAGTCGCTGGGGTACACAGGCGCCATTCACAAATATTACGCTAGACTGGACAGTACCAGAAGATTTAAAGGATCTGCCCGCAATCATTGGTGGAAAGAATCAAGATTTTACCTATGGTGAATGTAAAAAAGAAATGGATATGATCAATAAGGCATTCATTGAAGTCATGATTGAAGGAGACTATGAAGGCAGAGGTTTTCAGTATCCAATTCCTACATATTCCATCACAAAGGATTTTGACTGGTCAGATACAGAAAATAATGAATTGTTATTTGAAATGACTGCGAAGTATGGAACCCCCTATTTCTCTAACTATGTAAATTCCGATATGAAGCCAAGTGATATTCGATCTATGTGCTGCAGATTGAGGCTGGATCTTAGAGAATTGCGTAAAAAGAGTGGTGGATATTTTGGAAGTGGAGAATCTACAGGTTCTATTGGCGTGGTAACGATCAATCTGCCTCGTATTGCATATTTATCAAAGAATGCTGATGAATTCTATACAAGACTGGATGCAATGATGGATATCAGTGCGCGTTCATTAAAGACAAAACGTACAGTCATTACGAAATTATTGGACAATGGTCTGTATCCATATACAAAGAAATATCTTGGTACATTTGCACATCATTTTTCAACCATTGGTATTGTTGGTATGAATGAAGCGTGTCTGAATGCAAACTGGATCCAGGAAGATCTTTCCAGCGAAGCTTCACAGAGTTTTGCGAAAGATGTTTTAAATCATATGCGTGAAAGATTGAAAGACTATCAGGTGGAATATGGTGATCTTTACAATCTAGAAGCAACACCAGCAGAAAGTACTGCGTACCGTCTTGCAAAACATGATAAAGAAAAATATCCAGAAATTATTACGGCGAACCAAAGTGGAACACCATACTATACAAACAGTTCTCATTTACCAGTTAATTTCACAGAAGATGTATTTACTGCTTTGGATATCCAGGATGATTTACAGACATTGTATACATCTGGAACAGTATTCCATGCATTCTTAGGGGAAAGATTGTCTAGCTGGAAGAGTGCTTCTGCACTTGTAAGAAAGATTGCGGAAAACTATAAATTGCCTTACTACACACTTTCACCTACATACAGTATCTGTAAGAAAGATGGCTATTTGAATGGTGAAGTGTGGAAGTGTCCAAAGTGTGGTGGTGAAACGGAAGTGTATTCTAGAATTACGGGATATTATCGTCCTGTGAAAAACTGGAATGCTGGAAAGAATCAGGAATTTAAGGATCGTACTGTCTATGAAGTGGAAGGTGGTTTTTCACAAAAGAAGAAAGTAACACCTGTGAAAAAGAAAACTGTTTCTTCCATTCCTGTTGTGAGTGAAAATAATCTTTTGTTTACTACGAAAACATGTGCGAATTGTAAGATGATTCAGAAGCTGATGCATGAGAAAAAGATTCCTTATTTACTGGTGGATGGTGAAAATAATCCAAACCTTGTGAAGGAATTTGATGTAATGCAGGCACCTACACTTGTTGTGGTGAGTGATGTGGAAACAAAAGTATATGCGGGCGTGAATGAAATTCTAGCGTATATTCAAAAAAGTTAAGATTTTGAAGCTTGTCACAAGTGTTAAAATAAGTAAAACAAGGTAATGTTATGTACAAAATATTAATTATAGAAGATGATCAGGGAATTGCGGAAGGGATACAGACAAGATGTCAATCCTGGGGATTTGAAGTGCAGTGTGTGAAAGACTTTAAAGATGTATTGCATACATTTGTATCCTTTCATCCTCATCTTGTATTGTTGGATATCACATTACCTTTTTATGATGGATTTTACTGGTGCAGTGAAATTCGTAAAATATCTAAAACACCAATTATCTTTATTTCATCAGCAACGGAACGCATGAATATGTTGATGGCAATGAATATGGGTGGAGATGATTTTGTCTGCAAGCCATTTGATATTGATGTATTGCTTGCGAAGATCCATGCATTACTGCGAAGAACGTATGATTTTTCAAACGAGAATACAGTACTGGAATTTCATGGAGCATTGATTGATACAGATAAGCAGGTTGTGATGTATCAAGCGCAACAGATTGCATTGAGCAAGAATGAATATCTGATTCTTATTTGTTTAGTGAAAAATAAAGGAAAAGTCGTTTCTAGAGAAAAACTAATGAATGCTTTGTGGCAGACGGATAGTTTTGTGGATGAAAATACATTGAGTGTCAATGTGAATCGTTTACGTAAGAAATTAGAAAATGCGGGAATGGATCATGTCATTGAAACAAAGTTTAAAGTTGGGTATATGATTGTATGAAATTATTGATGCAATATGTAAAACAGAATCTATCCTTGATTGTGGTATTTATTTGTATCTTTGTTTTACAGATGGTTTGTTATCGTTTGTATCAGATACCAATGAACTGCATTGTATATGTAGATGTGTTAAGTCTGTTGATTTTATTGTTTTTTGGAATGATTCGCTTTTTTCGAATGAAGAAAACATATGAACAGTTAACGAAAATCAATGATGCAGATATCGCAAGTGTAGTAGAGTATCCTTCCTTTGTGACAAAGATTGAAGAGGAACAATATCGAATCATTCAAATGCTGATTGCTTCGCAGAGAAAACAAATGTCACTTTCAAGTGAACAGCATCAACAGATGATGGATTATTATACGGTCTGGGTACATCAGATCAAAACACCAATTGCTTCTATGAAGCTGCAGCTGCAAAATGAAGATACCCCATTTTCTCACAGTATCGAAAGAGATCTATTTCGTATTGAGCAGTATGTAGATATGGTACTGACGTATCTTCGCTTAGATTCCACAAGTACAGACTACGTATTTAAAGAATATGATATTGACACGATCATGAAAAAAGTGATTCGTCGATTATCTGCTGAATTTATCGCAAAAAAATTGACATTGGATTTTCAACCATTACATATGAGAGTTGTAACGGATGAAAAATGGATTTCGTTTGTATTTGAACAGGTTTTAACAAATGCAATCAAATATACAAATACAGGCAGTATTTCAATTTATGGAGTAGATGATGGCATCTGTATTGAAGATACAGGAATGGGTATCAAACAGGAAGATCTTCCTAGAATCTTTGAAAATGGTTATACAGGCTACAATGGCAGAGAAAATCAAAGAGCAACAGGTATTGGCTTGTATTTGTGTAAAAGAACATGTGATGCTTTGAATCACAAGATCAGTGTTCAATCCGTTGTGGATCAAGGGACATGTGTGAAAATTGAATTCTTACAAAACTGTAAGAAGTAATAAAGAATCTGTAAGAAGAATCGATAGAATACAGATTCTTTTCTTTCTAAACTAGAGTGTGTAAAAAGGAGGACAATAAACATGCGTTTATTAGAAGTAAAAAGTGTTAAGAAAGTATACACATCACGCTTTGGTGGAAATAAAGTCATTGCATTAAATAATGTGAATTTCTCTGTGGATCATGGAGAATATGTTGCGATCATGGGAGAATCCGGTGCTGGTAAGACAACACTTTTGAATTTGCTTGCAACATTGGATAAAGCAAGTGAAGGTCAGATTCTTTTAAATGGAAAAGATCTTAGTCAAATGAATGAAAAAGAAGCTGCGAATTTTAGAAGAAAACATTTAGGGTTTGTATTCCAGGATTTTAATTTATTAGATACATTTTCATTGAGAGATAATATTTATCTTCCTCTTGTATTGAGTGGAAAAAATCACAAAGAATACGATGCTCTTTTAGAACCAATCGCAAAACAATTACACATTACAGATATCTTAGATAAATTCCCATATGAAGTATCCGGTGGTCAGAAACAAAGAGCTGCTGTTGCTCGTGCTTTGATTACACATCCAGATATCCTGCTTGCAGATGAACCAACAGGTGCATTGGATTCAAAAAGTTCAAGTGAAATGCTGGAACAGTTTGAAGCAATCAACCGTATGGGACAGACAATCTTAATGGTTACGCATTCTACGTCTGCTGCGTCTCATGCAAAAAGAGTATTATTTATTAAGGATGGTACAGTATTTCATCAAATCTATCGTGGAGATAAGAGTGAACAGGAAATGTATGAGAGTATCTCTCTTACATTGACACGTATACAGGCAGGAGAGTAAGCATATGAGATTCTTTTATCCTCGTCTTGCTTGTTTGAGTATTCAAAAGAATAAGCAGTATTATTTTCCATATATTCTGGCTGGAATTTTGATGTGTTCAATGACATATATCATGAATTTCCTGAATGTTTCAACAATTGTTTCCGGTATGAATGGCGGAGCAACAATGCAGACAATGTTTGGCTTTGGTATGATTGTTGTCTCTGTATTTTCAGCATTTTTCTTATTTTATGCAAATTCTTTTCTTGTCAAAATAAGAGAAAAAGAACTGGGATTGTATGCCATTCTTGGAATGAATCGTGGAAATATCATTTGTCTTGTTTTGATTGAAAGCTTGCTTGTCATGTGCAGCGTCATTGCAGGTGGTTTGCTTCTTGGCGTCGTACTTAGCAAGCTTGTTGAACTTGTATTGTTTACTTTGTGTCATGCGGAAGTGAGTACGGGTTTCTATTTTAACTTTGATTTGATTGCTAACGTAGCAGTATGGTTTGTTGGCATTTATACGATTTTGTTTGTATACAGTGCAATTCGTATTCAGGCAAAGAGTGCTTTACATTTAATGCACAGTACTTCCTATGGGGAAAAAGCACCAAAGGCGAATATGGTATTTGCTTTGATTGGCGTTGTTATCTTAAGTGTTGCCTACTATATGGCAGTAACGATTGAATCACCAATAAAAGCATTACAGACATTTTTTATCGCAGTTCTTCTTGTAATCGTTGCTACGTATATCTTGTTTACGGTTGGCTCTGTTGCCTTATGCAAAGTGCTGGAAAAAAATAAAAACTATTACTATAGCCCAAATCATTTTGTATCCGTAGGAACAATGCGTTTCCGTATGAAAAGAAATGGTGCAGGTTTAGCTTCTATTTGTATCTTGATTACAATGGTCATGGTTGTTGCGTCTGTTTCCTTTTCTGCCTATACAGGAATACAGGATTCTGTGAATCGAGGATTTCCAAAAGATGTTTTGGTAGAAGTAGGGACAGATAAAGATGTTGAAAAATTACGTGATCTTTTTCAACAATTTATTCAAGAAAATAACGCACATATGGTTGATGGAAATTATGTGCATTATAGAGAAACAATCTTTGGAAGCTTCACAAAGAAAGGATATGTTTCCAGTAATGATTTCACCATGGATCGATTTACAGTCATTGATTTAAATACATACAATCAATTGGCAAAACAGAATGAATCATTGAATGATGATGAATGTCTGCTTGTATCCAAATCCAATGTAGATTATCAAACATTTCAGCTGGATCAGAATCAACCATTGAAAGTGAAGGAAATCGTAAAAGAATCACTGCTTCCAGATGCCAATACGATTACGGATACATCTGTAACACTTGTGGTAAAAGATTTGGATATGTTGACATATCAAGAAGGAACACAAGATACATTATCTTATTTTGCGAATGTAGAAGATGGATATACGATAGATAGGGATGCATTGATTCAAAAAATTGGTTTTCTAATGAAAAACTCTGAAATGGCGAATACATTGGATTTTAGCTACATGTATTCTGTAGAGACAAAACAGGCGGCATTAGAAGCGTATTATACGTTGTTTGGCGGCATCATTGTATTAGGTGGATTGTTATCGATTGTTTTCTTGGCATCTGCAGTTTTGATTATCTACTATAAGCAGATCGTAGAAGGTTTGGAAGATGCTGAGCGTTTCAGAGTATTACGCAAAGTTGGCATGGAAGATACACAAATTAAAAAGACGATTAACGCACAGATTTTACTTGTCTTCTTTATGCCGTTAGCATTAGCTGGTTTGCATTTGATTTGTGCGTATCCAATGATTTCGAAACTGATGGTGTTATTTACAATTACAGATATGACACTCATTAAGGTTGTTACATGTATCACATTTGTGATGATTGGTGTGTTCTATGGTATTGTATATAAATTGACATCCCATACGTACTACAAGATCATTCGTTCCTAGGTAATTGTATGAATTTCATGTTAGATAAAGATAAAAGAAATGTGGTAAGAAATGATAAAACATATCATCTCACCACAAAAGAATATGAAATATTAGAATGTCTGATGAATCATCCAAACAGGATTTTATCTGCTGAAGAATTGTATGCTTACATATGGAAAGAAGTTCCGTATGAATGTAAGCCAATTATATGCGTACATGTTCGGCATTTAAGGGAAAAGATTGAAGATGATCCATCTTTTCCTAAGAATATTCTTTCCTTCTATGGAAAAGGATATGCCTATGATCCTTCATGAGTCATTTGTGCAATGACTGGAAAATGGTCTGTTGGATATACAGAATCATATGGATATGTGATTTTTACAACAGTTTGAACAGACAAGTTGTCTGAAACAAGGATGTGATCAATCGGAAGATGGTGATAACGCATGGAACCTACATCACCGCGTAATGTAGAACCGAATGAATCATCAATTAAATCTCTGAGATGTGTTCGATTTAATAATAGAAAAGCTGCAGAGAGTCTTGTGCAGTTAAAATCTCCGCAAAGAAGCGTATAGTCACCTTTCTGATATTTCAGGATGATTTTAGAAAGTACTTTTGACTGTTGGGTGCGAACAAATGGAAAGTTGGCATCAAGATGGGTATTAAATACAGTCAATGTCTGATTTGTCTTGTTGTCTTTTAAATATACATATGTAACAATACGTGGAAATTGAGAGAGGGGATATTTTGATCCCTTCTTTTCTTCTTCTCTAGAAAGCCATAAAGTTTTGCCATCAAGAAATGTATATCTATCTTTTTTGAAAAGAATGGAAGAATATTCATTGCTGACAAGAGAATGTCTGGAATCACCAAAGATTTCATAGCGCTCTAAGATATTTGACATATATGGAAACATGCCTGCGGTTAATTCCTGTACGCCAATAATATCTGGATCATATTCTTGCAGCATAGATTGAATTGCATGGATACGGATGCTGAAGGGAGGATTTCCTGGTAAACGCGCTCCACTTGTCAATAAATTTAAACTCATAATTTTAAATGCATGATTGTTTGACATAAATACCTTTTTTGACCTTTACTATAATGCCTTCATCAACAAGTTCTTTGAGAATTCTCTGTAGCTGTCTTCTGGAGGCATTGATATGATTTGCACATTGTTCAACGCCACAGATCATATTATCTTTTGCTTCGTATTCTAAATAATATAGCACTTTAGAACGAATGTCTGTTGTTTCAAATCTTGAATTGGCAATGAATGTTGTTTTTTCTGAGACGCTTTGTAGAAGAAAGAAAAGAAGATCTGGATCTTTTTTGATTTGATCGCGTGTAGTGGATAAATCAATACTTAGCATATAACAAGGTGTAAGTGTTTCGATGAGATACTGCTTTGTTGAGTTTTGCGTAAATTCAATATCTCCGAAACATACGAGTGGATCTGTTTTAGAAATCTGAGAAACAGAACCATCGATACGTATTGTTGAAATAGAAGTAGAACCAGAGACTAAAAATAATAGAAAATTTCTGGGGTTCAGTTTCTCATTTAATATTTCATGTGCTTGAAAATGATACAAATCTAATGGATAGTTTTTTAATAATGCATTTAATTTGTATTGCTCAAGATATTTTCTGATTTTTGAAATGTTATCAATTTTTTTCATAGAATGTGACATATGGCACATTAAAATTATAAATCAAATGATAAAATCTTGGAACGAGGTGAAATATGGAAAATGAATTATTTGAAAAAATGCCAATTCAGAAAGCATATATGAAATTAGCATTGCCTGTTGTTTTCTCTGGTGTTTTAGCACTTGTTTACAACATGGTAGATATGTTTTTTGTGGCAAAAACAGGAGATACAAATTTAGTTGCGGGAGTTACGCTATGTGGACCAGTCTTCACATTATTGATTGCGATGGGAGATATTTTTGGTCTTGGCGGAGCAAGTGTCATTTCGAGATTGTTTGGAATGAAGAAAAATGAAGATGGAAAGAGATTGTCTGTGTTTTGTCTGGATGGATGCTTTATCTTTGGAATATTGATTGCAATATTGCTGCTTGTATTTAAGATGCCAATCTTAACACTGCTTGGAGCAAGTACAGAGACATTTGTACATGCCAGCAGCTATTATTTCTGGATTGCTTTAGGTTCTCCGTTTGTAATCTTAGCTTTAGCACCAACAAATCTGTTGCGTACAGAAGGGCATGCAACTGCCGCCATGATTGGTTCTGTGACGGGTTCCATTGTGAATATGATCCTAGATCCAGTATTTATTTTTGGCTTACATATGGGTGCTGGTGGTGCAGCAATCGCAACCGTTATTGGTAATGTCTGTGCAGATATCTTTTATATCTATTTTATTTGTAAAAAGAGTCAATGGTTAAGTATGAAACTCAGTGGTTTTTATATTCATGCAGGTGAAGTGAAACAGATCCTTTCAATTGGAATCCCTAGTTCCATAACAAATGTGATGCAAAGTATTGGGGTGATGTTGTTGAATAACTTTTTGCTGCCATATGGAAATGATAAGATTGCATCATTTGGTATCGTATCTAAGATTACAATGATTGTTGTGATGATCATGGTTGGTTTTGCTTTTGGCGGACAACCATTATATGGATATTTGTATGGTGCAAAATTACAGAAGAGAATGAAAGAATGCATGAAATATGCGTATCAATTGATTATTGGAATTTCTGCGACTTTATCGATTGTGTTATCTATCTTTGCACCATTTATGATTTCTATTTTTATGAATGATGCGGTAATGATTGCTGCAGGCACACCAATGTTGCGTGCAGTATTGCTTGGCATGCCGTTTATTGGATTTGTGATGGTAACGACATGTGTATTCCAGTCCTGTGGAAAACCGGCACAGGCATTGATCCTAAGTGCAGGCAGACAAGGTATATTCTATGCAATTCTAATCTTTATCTTACATGCATTGCTTGGATATACAGGTGTTATCTATGCACAGGCAGCATCAGATATCTTTACTGCGATCGTTGCGTATCTGTTATTGAAAAATACATTATTAAAAGAATTGAATGCATAAGAAAAAGATGAACGATATTGTTCATCTTCGATAGGAAACATGTGCATGGAATGCTTCATATTCTTTTTCGCCAGGCTGATGAATTTTTCCTCCATCAAATACCTGACCGTCATATAGAACACGAATCATAATGACTTTGCCAAAAGGTAAAGAACGAATCAGATTTTTTGTGTAGCGAAGAAGATTGCCATGATCGCCATGATCTTCTACTTCGTACGTGATTTCACAGTTGGAAATATTACATACATATTTGTATGTAACTTCTTCGTTGTTTTCTAGTAAATTACAGATTTCATCTAGCTTTGTAGATGTAGCTACGTTTATTTTTGTCATGCATTAATTATAGAATGAAAATTATGAAAAAATATATGAAAGTTTGTTTCGAACAGAATAAAAAAGCATATAATATTTCCATTATGAAAAAAGAAATGAAATTTGCATTCGTAAAAACATCTCCTATTATGGTGAGCTATTTCTTTGTATCTTGTGCATATGGTCTTGTCATGGCACAAGGCGGTTTTGGCTGGGTTTGGTCCATGCTTTGTTCAATGTTTATTTATACAGGCGCATTTCAAATGGTACTTGCATCATTTTTTGCAAGTGGTGCAGCGTTTGTTACTGTGATATTAACATGTGTGTTTATGGCAGCAAGGCAAATTTTTTATGGATTAACATATGTGGAAGATTTTAAGAAGACAGGGAAAAAGCTGCCCTATATGATTCATACATTGACAGATGAAACATATGCATTATTAAATTCCATCACAGAATATCCAAAAGATATGAAGAAAGAAAATATTCAGTTTTATATTCAGTTATTTTCACAATTGAGCTGGATTGCAGGATCTGTTTCAGGAGGCCTTGCGGGAAATCTGATTCCTTCTAGTGTTACGGGAATTGATTATGCTTTAACGGCTTTATTTATCACAATTGTTGTGGATCAATATCGAAATGCATCGAATCATCAGCCAGTATTGATCGGTGGCATCTGTTCTGTTTTCTTTTTGATTACATTAGGGAGCGATGCTTTCTTATTGCCATCTTTGCTTGTAACAAGTGGATTATTGATGCTTTTTGCTAAGATACAGGAGGGGAATGTATGAATCATACAGAAGCATTCATTCTCGTTGTCATCTGTGCATGCATTGTTTTCTTTGAAAGAAGCTTGCCATGGATTGTATTTGGAAAAAAAGAAATGCCAAAGATTGTCAAAAGACTCAGTGATCTTTTGCCAGCTTCTTTAATGGTTATTTTGGTTGTATATAGTTTGAGAAGTTTAACAACCTCGGATTTTCATGATTCTTTTGCATTGATCAGTGCATCTATATTCACTGCGGTATTTCATTATTATCAAAAGAATCAGATTTTGAGTGTCATATCAGGTACTGCAGTATATATCATTTTATTAAATGCATTTTAAAAAAGATGGTGCAGATCTGCATCATCTTTTCATATAGTGAATTCTAGCTGCATCAAAACGATCTTGCTGCGGTTTTTCTTCGGCTGGATAACCTAGTGCAAATAAGCTGAATACTTTTAGATTGTCAGGTAGATCTAAAATTTCTGCGACTGCTTCCATCCAATCTTTTAAAGGTGCAATACCGATCCATGTACCACCTAATTGTAAAGCATCTGTTTCTAGCCACATATTTTCACAAGCAATGGATAAATCAATTTGTGCAAACATTGGTGCTGGAAGATTCTCTTCTCGATAAACAGGAACAATGATGACTGGTGCATTGAAAGCAAAAGCACTGTATGGTGTTACCTGAGATAATGCATGAATCATTTCTTTATCTTCAACAACATAGAATTCCCATGGCTGTTGATTGCATGCACTTGGTGCCTGCATGGCAGCACGCAAGATCTGTTCAATCTTTTCTTTTTCAACTGGCTGATTTGAAAATTTACGAATGCTAACGCGATGAAAAATGTTTTCCATAGATAAAACCTCCGTTTTCATTAGTATAGTGAAAAAATTTTATAAAGAAAAGCATGTCAGTTGACATATACCCCCTAGGGGTATATAACGAATGCGTGAGGTAAATATATGGGTGAAGAAATGACTTGTCCACACTGTAGTGGAAGACATAAAAAAAGAAGTGAAGATGAAAGAAAAAAACTTATCACACGATTAAAAAAAGTGGAGGGGCAGATTCGTGGAATTGAAAAAATGGTGGAAGAAGATGCATATTGTCCAGATATTTTAATGCAGGTAGCTGCGGCAACTTCTGCGTTGAATAGTTTTAGTAAAGTTTTGTTATCCTGTCATATCAAGAGTTGTGTAAAACATGATATTCAAAATGGAAATGATGAAACGATCGATGAGTTGTGTGAACTTTTACAGAGATTAATGAAGTAGGTGATGTATATATGAAGCAATATATTGTTACGGGGATGACATGTGCTGCCTGTCAGGCACATGTGGAAAAAGCCGTTGGGGATTTAAAAGATGTAGATTCAGTTTCAGTTTCTCTTTTAACAAATTCAATGCGTGTGGAAGGAAATGCTGATCCAGACGAAGTGATTCAAGCAGTTGAAAAAGCTGGCTATGGTGCACATGTACAGGGAGAAGAGAAGCATTCTTCTAATGATTTAGAAGAAGCACTTGTGGATCGTGAAACACCAAAGCTAAAGAAAAGATTACTGCATTCTGTTATCTGGCTGATGCTTTTGATGTATATCACAATGGGACATAATATGCTTTCTTGGCCAGTACCTGCCTTTTTGAATCATAATCACTTAGGTTTGGCATTAACACAGATGCTGATTTGCCTTGTGGTGATGTATATCAATCGTGCATTCTTTATTTCTGGATTTAAGAGTCTTGTGCATGGTTCTCCAAATATGGATACATTGGTTGCACTGGGCAGTTCTGTTTCGTTTGCGTGGTCTTTGTATGTGCTGTATCAATTAACATGCATGATTACAAATGGTGCAGCAAATATGGATCTGATGCCGCTATATCATAGTGAATTGTATTTTGAATCAGCCGCGATGATTCCAGCATTGATTACAGTAGGGAAAACATTAGAATCTATTTCAAAAGGAAAGACAACAGATGCATTGAAGTCATTGATGAAACTTGCACCGAAAAAAGCAAATATTGAAAGAAATGGGGAAATTGTTGAAGTGGATATTGAAGAAGTGCAGGTGGGAGATATCTTTGTGGTGAAACCTGCAGAGGCAATTCCGGTAGATGGTATTGTGCTTTCTGGAAATAGTGCAGTTGATGAATCTTCATTGACGGGAGAATCTATTCCTGTAGATAAAAGTGAAGGAGATCATGTATCTGCGGCAACAATGAACCAGTCTGGCTATTTAAGAGCGAAAGCAACAAAGGTTGGAAAAGATACAACTTTTTCAGAAATTATTCAGATGGTTTCTGATGCTTCTAGTACAAAGGCCCCGATTGCGCGTATTGCCGATAAAGTATCTGGGATATTTGTTCCATGTGTCATTGTGATTTCGATTGTGGTCATGATTGGATGGCTGTTTGCGGGAAGAGATTTATCTTACGCTTTAGAAAGAGCAATCTCAGTTCTTGTAATTTCTTGCCCATGTGCTTTAGGTTTAGCAACACCTGTTGCCATTATGGTTGGCAATGGTGCAGGAGCAAAGAATGGCATTTTGTTTAAAACAAGTGAAGCATTAGAAAATGCAGGACATATTCAAATCGTTGCATTGGATAAAACAGGAACGATTACAGAAGGAAAGCCAACTGTAAAAGATATTCTGCCTGCTGAAAATGAATATTATGATGAACTGCTGAAAGTGGCTTGTTCCTTAGAGAATAAATCGGAACACCCACTTGCAAAGGCAATCAATATGTATGGAAAAGAACATGCTGTACAAATAGAAGAGACAACGGATTTCAAGGCATTACAAGGCAATGGTGTACAGGCAATGATGCATGGAAAATGTATTGTTGGTGGATCAAAGAAGTATATGGAAACAAAAACCAATTTGAAAGACGCTTCTTCTGTATATAATCAAGTAACACAAGAAGGAAAGACGCCATTATTCTTTATGGAAGATGATGTGTATCTTGGAATGATTACCGTTGCAGATCCGATTAAAAAAGATAGTCGAGAAGCAATTCAACAACTGGAAAATATGGGAATTGAAGTTGTAATGATTACAGGCGACAATGAAGCAACTGCCAATGCCATTTCACATCAGGCAGGCGTACATAAAGTATATGCATCTGTATTACCTTCTCAAAAAGAAGCTGTGATTCAGAAATTGAAAAAACGTGGCAAAGTCGCAATGGTTGGTGATGGTATCAATGATGCACCTGCTTTGGTGCGTGCAGATATTGGTGTTGCGATTGGTGCGGGAACAGACGTAGCCATTGATTCTGCAGATATTGTCTTAATGAATTCTAAGCTGAGTGATGTTGTTTCTATGATACGATTATCCAAAGGAACTTTGCGGAATATTCATGAAAATCTGTTCTGGGCATTTGCATATAATGCATTATTGATTCCGATGGCTGCGGGCTTGTATCCTTCCATTCAAATGAATCCGATGTGGGGTGCAGCGGCAATGTCATTGTCATCATTTACAGTATGTATGAATGCGTTGCGATTAAATATGTTAAATATTCATGATTCTAAAAAAGATCGTCCAATTAGACATAAAGCAAAACAAGAAAGTGAAGGAGAAAAAGAAATGAAAAAAACGATGAAGATTGAAGGAATGATGTGCTCACATTGTGAAGCATCCGTCAAAAAAGCGCTTGAAGCAATTGATGGCGTAGAAAGTGCAGAAGTTTCTCATGAAGCTGGTACTGCAATTGTTACGATGAGCAAAGAAGTTAGTAATGATGTTTTGAAAAGTGCAGTAGAAGCAAAAGACTATAACGTTACAGGAATTGAATAAGCAATGAAAAAGAGAAGGTTGTCAAAATAACCTTCTCTTTAACTTTCTCCATTTTTACAAATATGTGTCTAATGTATAATCCCTTATAATGATTCGCTTTTGCTGCTTTTATACATTTTCTATTCATTTTTTGTTAATGGGGGAGCTTATTTTTTGTTAAGTTGCCGTGAATCGTAAACTACTTGAAACTCCTCACAAAGGATTCTTGTTTGTCCATTGAATTCAGTTTTAGTTTCTTCAAATTCTTTTGTGAAGAATTCTTCATGAACCGCTCTCCAATATGCAAGACTTCTGTCTCCTTCCCCTTCCTTGTAAGCGTGTTCCTCTGATACTTCATTAAACGGAACGACTGTAGTCTTAGTGGTTTGAATAATACAAATTGCCTCATCCTTTGAGTTTAAAATAACACTATAATCACCTGGCTGTGGCAATGGCTCTTCTTCTCCTTCCATAAAATATAAATCATATGCGGATGCAGTTGCAGTCTTGATTCCCTTTAATACAAGGTCTGCCAGCTGATCAGGTGCATCTAAAAATCCCCATGCACTATAAGGAGTATCAATATCTATATTCTCTTTCTCGCAATATGCTTTCCATAATTCTTCTGCTCTCATAATTCTCCAATCTGCAAATCACGATTTGCATAACAGCACTCTAACATATGTTGATAAAAAATACTATTGCCAAACTAAGGTCTACCAGATTACTCTGATAGGCTCAGCTAACAAGCTTTTGAACTGGGACTACTTGATTTTCTAATTGTTTATGCAATTCATGAAATGCATAATTATACTGTTTTGATATTAGATACCCAAAGTTGGTAAATAGGGGCTTAAATTTCTAATGGTGTTAAAACAATAGAACCATCAAATCCACTTAATGAAATTGTGTATGTTTGAACTTGATCTTTGTATTCAAACTGGATTGCGATATTTGGAATGGTAGATTCTAAATATGTTGTTAAACAAAGCGGATGTGCTGGATCAAGAGTATCGATTGTGCGAATTTCTTTTGTTTTGAATTCTTCTGTTGTGTATTCCACGGAAAGAAGTTTTATGTTTTTGAGTGGAGCAACTGGTGTGAGAAGAATTTGTTCTGCGGAAGCATCGACAACATATTCTTCATATGTTTTGTATTTACTTAAATCTCGATCTTTAGCCCAATCTGCACGAAGTCCAATATCGTAATTCTCAATAGAATTATAGTCATTTGTATATTCAATGAGTGCATATGTCATTTGATCGTGAATGAAATCATCTTCTGTGATGGAAATTTTTTCTGAATTAGAAATATCTAGATTTCCAGTTGTGTTTTTGTAGAACGTATTGTGATCTTTTGTGAAAAAGAATTCTTTCCATTTCAGCTTTCCTTTTTCTAGATGGAAAATACCATAATGGCTTGCACCATCTGCTTCTGTACTGCCATAGAAAAATGCATTTTCATCAAAACGGAATGCATATGCTGGCGAAATGACATCTAATAATAGATTTACTTCATTGTTGTCAATTGCATAGATTGCATAGACATCATTTGTGTAAACTTCACCATTATCAAATTTTCTGATTTCTCCAATGATGCATTCATCTGTACCATCATGATCCACATCTTCTACAGAATATCCAACTGCACTTTTGACATTGAAGATTTCATCATCACTCATCAATTCTTTGACTTTCGCAAAACCACCTTTTGTGGCAATTTTTGTGCCTTCTATGACTGCAGAATATGTATCTAATGTTTCTGTGTAATCTGCTTGCACAATTAGTTGTGGTGTTGGTGTTTGTTTTGCGGGTGGAAAGTGTGTTGCTGAAGAAGCAGTAGAAGATTTAGAAGGTGTTTTAGATGCGCATGAAACTAAGAACACGCATAAACATAAACTGAGTTTTTTCATGATTTGACCTCCATAACCGTAGGAATCGGTTTTCTGTGATTTCTTGCTTTGCGTAATTCACTGCAAAAATCTTTTGGGATTTTATCAATGTCATGTTCACGAACATATTCGCAAATGATGATTTCGCCTCTGCCATCGTATTCCATGATTGTATCTGAAAGAATTGGAATGCCATTTTCTTCGTGATAGATCATTTCTCCTGTTTCGTAACATATATATATATATATATAT
>QQXM01000191.1 GCA_014610835.1 Erysipelotrichaceae bacterium 7770_A6 | reverse complement strand
CAACAGACTGTTCAACAACATTGAGGGTCGTGCATTCATTACAACGCAGTCTTTAAAGAAGCTGAAAAAAGACGAAAGAGAAGCTGCACTGAACAGTTCCGGATGGAAAAGACTGGGTGACGGCTGTTCGGTCAATATCCAGAAAATCAAGAGCGATCCAGAAAAATATGCATCACATGTCTATTACAAGATCATGCCATACAGTTCAAAGAAAGTGCCGAATCAGATGATGATCGTTAC
>QQXM01000190.1 GCA_014610835.1 Erysipelotrichaceae bacterium 7770_A6 | reverse complement strand
TTTTTCAATCTCTTCCTGACTCATATTCAGCTTTGTAAAACAGCCTGCAATTTCTTCGGCAGATATGCTCAGTTTCAGATAATCTGCGATTTCTGCAATTTTATCGTATGATGACTCAGCCATTCCACTTCACCATCTTTCCAAAATCAAACTTTTCAAAGCCTCGTGCAGGTACTGTTTCTTTCTTTTGAGTAATAACAGCCTTTACTGGCGCAGTCGGCAGTTCTTCAGGTTCCTTAATTGCATACTGATCATGTGCATAGCTGTCTTTGCGGCTCCATGTAATATTATGCACCGCAATCTGATGAGTGAGATCCGTATCATAGATATACAGATAGAAATCTTTTCTCATGACTCTGCAGGTCTTGCGAGTGTATGTATATGGGACACCAAATCTTCTGCCTTCATAGTTCACAAATCCATCAAAGCTGATCTTTCTGACAGGACACAGGTATTTCATGATTTCTTCAGTCATTGTCAGTATTTCAGCCACATGCATACATTCATTACTGTGTACTTCTGCAGGAAC
>QQXM01000189.1 GCA_014610835.1 Erysipelotrichaceae bacterium 7770_A6 | reverse complement strand
AGGTATTTCATGATTTCTTCAGTCATTGTCAGTATTTCAGCCACATGCATACATTCATTACTGTGTACTTCTGCAGGAACACAATCCATAGCACGATGATATCTGCCATTCTGTTCGTTACACCAGATCAATGCATCACAGTTCAGATCTGTAATATTTCCAAATGTTCTTCCAGCAATAAAATTTTCTTTTACAAAGCGGACAAGTCTTTCCACCTTTCCCTTTGTAAATGGGTGTCTGCATTTACAAAGCTTTGTATGGAAGCCGATTGTTTTCATGAAGGTCTCATAATCCTTCTGCCATAGTGGATTTCCTTCCACATCTCTTCC
>QQXM01000029.1 GCA_014610835.1 Erysipelotrichaceae bacterium 7770_A6 | reverse complement strand
TGGTTTTCTGTTAGATTTTCCGGGGCTTTTCCTAACGAATATCTGCTGTTCTTTATCTCTTTTGCTTTTGATTGTGCTGCAGCTAATCTCTGTGATTCTTCATCATCTTTGGATGGTCTTCCACGCTCTCGTTTGATTTCTTTTTTTAATTTCTTGAGCTCGTTGTTCGCATCTCTCCAGGATTCTTTTCGTATTTCATCCAGAGCTTCATTTGCCCATTCCACTATATGAAA
>QQXM01000188.1 GCA_014610835.1 Erysipelotrichaceae bacterium 7770_A6 | reverse complement strand
TCCGTATTGCTGACATGAAGAAAGATGATCTTTTCATTTATTCTATTTCTTGAATTCACCATTTTGCTAATATAGCCTTTATTTAATCTGATGGCTATATCATGGAATAAAAATACATTCTTCTATTTGCTTATCAAATTTAAATGAATCCTTGCATGCAAATCATTTGTTCTTTACGTACTTTTTTTTAAAACTTTGTGGTAAAAACATCAAATTTGTTTCTATGTATTAATCATTTTTATTTTAAAATTCGTCACTGCCTATTTATTTAACCAGTGTCTGTTTATATGAATATTATATCACTAAACGAATATATTTCACATCCGTTGATTTTTGCAAATTCATTTTATCACTTTTCACTCATCGCTCCAAAAACATTATTTCTCATTCTGAAATCAAAGAATATCCAAAATTGGTTGAGGTTTTGACATATTGTAAAATAATATGATGTTCATGAGGTCTTGAAGGAAAATCAAC
>QQXM01000187.1 GCA_014610835.1 Erysipelotrichaceae bacterium 7770_A6 | reverse complement strand
GATCTACACACCATTCGTAATTGCTGCAAACCGTCAGGAAGCAGAAGCTTAATTCTAACGAAGCATCTAAAGAATCAGAGGAAATCTCTGGTTCTTTTTTTACGTGTGAAGTTATCCTAAGGAAAATTTTTTCGATTTATCCTATATTGATAGTGAAATTGAACATTATTATGTTTATTATAAGGTGAACTGAAATGAAAATGTGAAAACAAACACATCAAATTCACACAAAAAAGAAAATATTTTGGCTATATTAGCAAAATGGTGAATATATTTTAATATTGTACGAATATATGGACAGTAACAACAATTAAGCAGCATTATAA
>QQXM01000186.1 GCA_014610835.1 Erysipelotrichaceae bacterium 7770_A6 | reverse complement strand
TTACGGTGAATCGAGCACGTTGCCAGGTCTTTGCTTTTTTTTTATTTGTCTGTACAATACCTTGTATGAATATCAGAAGTGCTGAACTGAAAAGTTAAATTCCACTTTTAAAAGAAAAACTTGAAGTTGAAATTAGTTATGCAGAAACTGTGCTGACAGATTGCTAAAGCCAATGTAAAATGTAGGTTTTGTTCAAAGTAATAATGTTCATTAACCTACATTTTTATTTTGTACTTTTTCTATTCCTGATCTTCCATATTCTGCAGCTGATCCTTCATTCTACTCAAAGGTCCATTGATATTGATTACAGAACAGTGGTGAAGCAGACGATCTAGTAGTGCGTTGGTCAGTATCAGCTCATCGAATATATCAGCACACTTTGAGATAATCAAATTTGTAGTTGTGATAATGCTTGTCTTTTTGAATCTTTTCGATATCAGAATGAAGAAGAGATTAGTGATAGAAACGCCGGCATCCTGGAATACGCCATCTTCGATATACGTATACAGCGTTCTTTCTGACACTTTGATTTCCGGATGATTCTGACAGATGACATAGAGAGACTGTCCCTGTTCCAGCAGAGGTTTGATAAGAAGACCCAGATCTCTGATTTCATTGACTGTAGCGTTGACACCGGCACGTGCATCACAGAGCATTTCAGCATATTTGTAGAACGTCACATTAAATACACTAAGAAAATCAAATTAAATGCCAGAAGACATAACGTGAAATTCCGAAGTATTCAA
>QQXM01000185.1 GCA_014610835.1 Erysipelotrichaceae bacterium 7770_A6 | reverse complement strand
TGCTGTCATAAACGCTTCACTTATGACAATGGTCAGCTTACACACTATTCCCACCAGGACGAATCAAAGTGGGACCAGCTCATCGTAGATATATTTTCTCAAGTGCCAATAGAAAAATCCGCAGCGAATATGAATATAAGCACATATACAGTCTGGCGTATGCGCATGAAGCTGCTTCATATGCTTGAAAAAATGATTGCAGATACGGTTGTCTCTGGAGAAATAGAACTGGATGAAAAGTACATTCTAAATTCACATAAAGGTGAAAAAAAAGATGATTTGAAACCAAGAAAACGTGGCGGTTCAGCTTCTAAAAGAGGACTGTCAAATGAACAGATCTGTTTACCTACAGCAGTGCAGAGAAATGGCACTGCTGTTTT
>QQXM01000184.1 GCA_014610835.1 Erysipelotrichaceae bacterium 7770_A6 | reverse complement strand
GAATTGGTGTGATGTCATATGTCTGATCACCTGCTGCATTGAATACTAAGTCACCATCTGCTAACTTCTGGTTTGTTTTGTTATCAATGAGGTTGATCTTGTAACTATATGTCTTTACTTCTTCCTTCTTTGCTGTCACAAAAACTTCAACTTCAGATGTATATTCTGTACTAACATTGATTGGGAATTTTGTTGCATCGTAATTAAAGTCGGCATAATACTTAACACTTCTGTCAAGTTCCCAGCCTCCAATATTTAGCATTCCTGAAATATCAAATGTCTGCTGACCAGCTGGTAATTTTAGATCACCTAATGGATATCTCTCTCCTGTATCTGTAACAACTGTTAATTTTACAGGATATGTTGCTACATCAGTTGTTTCTTTTGCAACTGTAGCTAATCCAGCTTTTGGTGCTTCCGCAAATACAACAGCAACATTCGGAACAATCATTGCTGATGCCATTGAGAAAGCGAGAATTTTGTTCTTTACGTTCTTCTTCATTTCTGTTTCTCCCTATTTGCATATACTATGCTTCTCTAATATGCCTCTGTAACTCCTTGTTGTTAGGATATTCATTGAAATATCCACTTGCTATTTTACACTTTTCTTTTATGGGTTGCTAAAAGCATATTTATAAAACGAATGTATTATAACACAGTTTTTTGATCCTTCATACATAGTTGTGGGTAAAAATAAAAGTAGATGCTTTAAGTGAAGAGAGAATGCTTCAATCAAACA